>NZ_JAWOSW010000013.1:0-23268 GCF_033338535.1 Vibrio sp. Vb2131 | reverse complement strand
TTCCGCTTCAGTTGAGTCTGCTTGCTTCGCTTTTCGTGCTTTGGCACGTGCAATCGCAGCAGCCACGGCGGCTTTTTTCGGATCGTCGGTTTGCTCAGTAGGTGCTTCAGCTTCTTCCGCTTCAGTTGAGTCTGCTTGCTTCGCTTTACGTGCTTTGGCACGTGCAATGGCAGCAGCAACCGCGGCTTTCTTCGGATCGCTGTCTTGCTGTGCAGACGTTTCCGATTCTACAGATTCAGTTGAATCTTCTTGTTGTGCTTTTTTCGCTTTAGCTCGGGCGATGGCGGCCGCAACTGCCGATTTTTTATCATCAGCGTTATTGTCTGGCGTTTCGCCTTGTTCTTTTTGCGCTTTACGTTCGCGAGCAAGACGTTTGCGTTCTTCGCGCAGTTTTGCCATTTCTGAGTTATCAGGTTCACTAGAGCCTGCTTTAGCTGCTGCAGCTTGTTTCGCCTTCGCTTTGGCAATGGCTGCCGCTACGGCGGGTTTTACTGCTGGCTCTGCTTTTTCTGTGGTTTCTGTCTTTTGAGCTTTCACTCGTGCGATCGCTGCTGCTATCGCATCATCGCTACCAGAAGACTTCATCTCTTTTCGGCGTTGATCGGCAGCTTTCTTGAAGCGATTTTCACGTTCTGCTTTTTCGCGTTCCATACGCGCTTTTTTCTCTTCAAAACGCAGTTTTGCTCGCTCTGCAGCTTCCGCTTCTTGTGTTCTAGTTCTAATTTCTGCTTTCGCTTGGCGGTAGTACTGTACGAGCGGAATTTCACTTGGACATACAAACGCACAAGCGCCGCACTCGATACAATCCTTTAAGTTTAATTCTTCGAGTTTGTCATACTCTTCAGCTTTTGCATGCCATTGCAGTTGTTGAGGCAGCAGCGAAGCAGGGCACGCTTCTGCACATTGGCTACAGCGAATACATTCCATCTCATACTGGTGCGGAGAGATCTCACGACGAGTCGGAGCAAGGATACAGTTTGCTGTCTTGGTAATCGGCACTTGGGAGTGAGGAAGGGTAAAGCCCATCATTGGCCCACCCATAATTAAACGCTGTAACTTCTTATCTGCTTTATAGCCAAACTCATCCAACAGTGCTTGTACTGGTGTCCCTAACAATGCCCAAACGTTGCGTGGTTGTTTGAAGGTTTTACCAGTGAGAGTCACGATGCGCTTTATCATCGGTTCACCGTCGATGACTGCGCGTTTTATAGCGTAAAGAGAACCAACATTCTGAACCAAAATACCAATATCGGCTGGAATCGCGCCACTTGGTACTTCTTTATTGGTTAAAATTTTGATCAGCTGTTTTTCACCGCCAGAAGGGTATTTAGTCGGGATAACGCGAATAACGATATCTTTGTTTATAGCCGCAGCTTCTAGCGCTTTGATTGCTTCTGGCTTGTTGTCTTCAATGCCAATAATCGTGAGCTTTGGTGTCAGGATATGTTCGACAATTTCGATACCTTGAATAAGCTCTTCGGCATGTTCTTGCATGAGCTTGTCATCAGACGTGATGTATGGCTCGCACTCTGCTGCATTAACGATAAGAATCTCGGTACGAGCAAAACCTGATTGGATTTTTTTTGCAGTAGGGAAGCCTGCGCCACCCATACCAGAAATACCAGCGAGACGAATAATATCAATCAGTGCGTCAGGGGTTTCTTGTTGGTAATCTGCGACGGGGTTTCTTTCACACCATGCATCTTTCCAATCAGGCGTGATGACTGCGCACAACTCACTTAACCCAGAAGGGTGCGCGACAGTTCGTGGCTCAATCGCGGTGAGCGTACCTGATGTTGGAGCATGCACTGGAACCGTAAAGCCGGTCTCCGATTGCGTTAATGGCTGACCTTTTAATACGTAGTCACCTTCGGCAACCAGTAGGTTACCCGCTTTACCAATGTGCTGTTTTAGCGGCAATACAATTTCTGACGGGATAGCCGCATGAGCGAGTTCAGTTTTGTTGGACTGCTTTTTATTTTCTGCCGGATGCACACCACCTGGGAAATCCCAAAGCGCGCCTGTACGAATTTGTTCAATCAAAGACAACATGTGAAACCTTACTTAATTGAATCTTTCACGTTCGCTGCATTGTCGGCAGCATCCGTAATGTTAAGTACCGGAATGGAGTGAAGTTGCCACTTCCAGCTTTCTGTGGTCGTTGCCACAGGAATCATTTCAATACAATCAGTCGGACATGGGGCAACACACAAGTCACAGCCCGTACATTCATCTTTGATTACGGTATGGACCGCCTTTGTTCCGCCTACAATTGCATCCACCGGACACGCCTGAATACACTTAGTGCAGCCAATACACATGTCTTCATGAATAAACGCAACGGTTGGAATTTTGCTGTCGAGATCGTGCGCAGATTCTTCTGGCTCAACACCCATTAAGTCGGCGAGCTTTTCGATTGTTGCCTGACCACCAGGGGGACATTTGTTTATGTGGTCGCCATTTGCAATTGCTTCAGCATAAGGGCGGCAACCAGGGTAGCCACATTGACCGCATTGAGTTTGCGGTAAAATGGCGTCGATTTGATCCACAATAGGGTCCGCTTCAACTTTAAAGCGAATAGAAGCAAAACCAAGTATCGCGCCGAAAATCGCAGCCAGAACCGCTAACGCGATAATCGCAATTAAAATCGTACTCATCGCTTACTTCACCAAACCTGTAAAGCCCATAAAGGCGAGTGACATTAAACCTGCTGTAATCATTGCTATTGATGCACCTTTAAAAGGTACAGGAACGTCGGCGGCGGCTATGCGCTCTCGCATGGATGCAAAAAGTATCAACACCAATGAGAAACCAACAGCGGCGCCGAAGCCGTAGATGATCGATTCAATAAAGTTATGGTTTTCATTAATGTTAAGAAGTGCCACGCCCAATACTGCGCAGTTTGTTGTGATCAGCGGTAAGAAAATGCCAAGCAAGCGATAAAGCGTCGGGCTGGTTTTGTGCACAACCATTTCGGTGAACTGCACCACAACGGCTATCACCAAAATAAAACTCATGGTTCGAAGGTACTCAATACCTAGTGGACGAAGGATGTAGCTTTCCACTAAATACGCACACACTGACGCGAGCGTTAGCACAAAAGTTGTCGCTAAGCCCATACCTATTGCTGTTTCCAGTTTTTTGGACACACCCATGAAAGGACATAGGCCCAAAAACTTCACCAGTACAAAGTTGTTCACCAGCACAGTGCCGACCAACAACAAAACATATTCGGTCATAGTTATTACGTTCTTAAAATCCGATCTTGATATTATCGTGTTTTGTGACACCAATAACAACCAGTGAACGATGTGGTTTTACATACACGATGGAAAAATAGTCGTCTATTTGATCTATTTTGATGAATCAATAAGAAATTGAATCGTTTGCTGAATGTATTGTTAGCGAGAGGATACTACCTATTAATTTTCATCTAATGTGTGATTTTAAAAAAAGCCCGCCTCTCCCAGGTAGAAAAGAGAGGCGGGCAATGTATATTTACAAGCTAATTATTTAAACTTTCTGAGTGCTTGATGGACTGTGTTTATATCTTACTCGTGAAAGTACGAGTGATGACGTCTTGCTGTTGCTCTGTCGTTAGAGAGTTAAAACGTACCGCATAACCAGACACTCGAATCGTCAACTGAGGGTATTTCTCTGGATGTTCAACCGCATCCAATAACATCTCTCGGTCTAGAACGTTGACGTTAAGGTGTTGACCACCTTCAATCGCAATGCCCTCGTTGCTTGCTTCGTGATGGAAGTAACCATCCATTAGCGCAGCTAGGTTCTTCTTCTGACTCAAGTCATCTTTACCCAATGCGCTCGGCACAATTGAGAAAGTGTAAGAAATACCATCTTTAGCGTAAGCAAACGGTAATTTAGAAACCGATGCCAGAGACGCAACCGCCCCTTTTTCATCACGACCGTGCATTGGGTTTGCACCCGGTCCAAAAGGCATACCTGCGCGACGGCCATCAGGTGTATTACCCGTTTTTTTACCGTAAACCACGTTAGATGTGATTGTTAAAATCGATTGAGTTGGCACTGCTTCGCGGTAGGTGTGCATCTTCTGAATTTTCTTCATGAAGCGCTCAACTAGATCACAAGCGATGTCATCAACACGGGCATCGTTGTTACCAAATTTTGGATAATCACCTTCGATTTTAAAATCAACGGCGATGCCATCTTCATCACGAACGGGTTTCACGGTTGCGTATTTAATTGCTGCTAAAGAGTCTGCAACAACAGACAGACCTGCAATACCACACGCCATCGTGCGGTGCACGTCGCGATCCATCAATGCCATCAGTGACGCTTCGTAGCTGTAACGGTCATGTGAGTAATGGATGATGTTCAACGCTGTGACGTATTGCGTTGCTAACCATTCCAACATGTTGTCGAAACGAGGCATCAAAGCGTCAAAGTCGAGAATTTCATCTTGAACTTTGTCCACTATCGGACCCACTTGCGCTTTCGATTTTTCATCGATACCACCATTGATGGTGTAAAGCAGCGCTTTTGCAAGGTTGGCACGTGCACCAAAGAATTGCATGTGCTGACCAACAATTTGCGGGCTCACACAACATGCAATCGCGTAGTCGTCATTGTTGAAATCAGGACGCATTAGATCGTCGTTTTCGTATTGAACCGAAGAGGTATCAATCGACACTTTTGCAGCGTATTGCTTGAACGCTTCAGGTAATTGCTCTGACCAAAGAATCGTCATGTTTGGCTCAGGAGCAGGGCCCATAGTATGTAGTGTATGTAAGTACCGGAATGTCGTTTTAGATACTAGCGTACGGCCATCAACGCCCATACCAGCCATGGCTTCGGTTGCCCAGATTGGGTCGCCAGAGAACAATGAATCGTATTCTGGTGTGCGTAGGAAGCGAACCATGCGTAGCTTCATGATGAAGTGGTCAATCATTTCTTGCGCTTGTGACTCATCAATCAAACCGTTTGCGATATCGCGTTCTAGATAGACGTCTAGGAAAGTCGAAGTACGGCCCAGTGACATTGCTGCGCCGTTTTGCGATTTAACCGCCGCTAGGTAGCCAAAGTAGGTAAATTGGATCGCTTCTTGTGCTGTTTTTGCAGGTAGCGACATATCAATGCCGTATTTCAGACCCATTTGACGAATGTCTTCAAGTGCTTGAACTTGATCGGCTATTTCTTCGCGAAGACGAAGTGTTTTCTCAAGATCGTTGCCTTGTTCTAAGAACGTTTGTGTTGAATTGTATTGTTCTTTTTTGTCTGCTTTTAAGAAGTCGATACCGTATAGGGCGAGACGGCGATAGTCACCAATGATACGACCACGGCCATAGGCATCAGGAAGACCCGTAATGATGCCGGATTTACGACACGCTAGGATTTCTTTGGTGTAAAGGTCGAAACACGCTTTGTTGTGAGTTTTACGGTATTCAGTGAAGATTTTTTCAACCGTTGGATCCAGCTCGCGGCCATAAACTTCGCAAGAGTTTTTGACCATGCGAATCCCGCCATTGGCGATGATTGCACGTTTTAGCGGTTGATCAGTTTGTAAGCCAACGATCTTTTCCAGATCTTTGTTGATGTAGCCTGCATCGTGGGAAGTGATTGTTGAGGGCAAGTCTGTGTCAAAATCAATAGGGGCGTGTGTGCGGCTTTCTTGTTTTATGCCTTCAAGCACTTGGTTCCATAATGCTGAAGTGGATTTGCTAACCTCGGCTAAGAAAGACTCGTCTCCCTCATAGGGTGTATAGTTTTTTTGGATGAAGTCACGAGTGTTGACAGAGTTTTGCCATTCACCAGCAGTAAATCCAGCCCATGCATCTAGCATGTCAGTTGTCGGAATAGTCATAAGTAAATCCCTAAGTTATTGATAATTAGAATGGAGGCGACGAGTAGGACGGAACCATTCTTAACCCTTTTAATCGTATGGATTTATTTGGTATGAGTAAAATGAATGCTTTTCATTTTTTCAATGATTAAATTGCATTAATAATAGATTCAATTGGTTATGATTGTTTTTTGCTAGAAAAGAGACAGAATTAAATGTGTGGTGCTGTGAGAACACTATCTATGACAATGTTATGAGTTCTGTAATTTGAACTTATTTCGGTGTGATTTTATGACGCCTAGATTGGCTTAGATTTCATGGCGATTAAGATACAAAAAAAGCCGTGTCTTGCGACACGGCTTTTCTATAATCTGGCTCCTCCTGCTGGGCTCGAACCAGCGACCTGCGGATTAACAGTCCGTCGCTCTACCAACTGAGCTAAGGAGGAATTGCTTTGCTTGAAAGCGGGAAGAATCTTACCGAGCACTCAAACTACTGTCAACAGTAAAAAAATACATTTTTAGCAAAAAATATTGAGTTAAGGGCTTTACTTTTCTGTATGGCTTGCCAGTAAAGGCTCGAGGTTAGTTATCCACTAAATTTGTGGATAAGTATGTTGATGAGATCTGGGTAAAGAAAATTGATATGCAACTAAGTTTTTATTTAATGAATTTTTAGTCGGAGTTATGCGTAAAATAAGCAAATAAAACAGAGATTTATCGATCTTAATCAAAAGGTATTCAAAGTGGATAAAAATCAATCTTTTGGGGATAAGAAAGTTTTAAGCTAATTTTTGGGGAAAAGTTGTGGAAATTATAATGTGAAGAATGTGTGTAGCTCTTCAACTAGGGCGAAGTACTATATCAGAGTCACTTTTGTATGGCTATAGCATTCTAGACAAACAAGAAAATTTATTAACAATGATGGTTAAATTCTCGATAGACGTAGATTTCATTAGCTAAGGTGTATATATATACAGCCAAAGCGCAGTAAAATTGAGGAAGGGTATGAGTAAAGTCTATGAATTGGTCTCCGATTATCAGCCGTCGGGCGATCAACCAGGAGCGATCAATCAGTTGCTTGAGGGGCTCGATGCTGGGCTAGCACATCAAACATTGTTGGGGGTCACAGGCTCAGGTAAAACCTTCACACTAGCGAATGTGATTGCTCAAGCCCAACGACCTGCAATATTACTTGCGCCAAACAAAACGCTTGCTGCTCAGTTATATGGTGAGATGAAGTCATTCTTTCCTAATAATGCGGTTGAGTATTTTGTTTCTTACTATGATTACTACCAACCTGAAGCATATGTTCCCACAACAGATACTTTCATTGAAAAGGACGCTTCGGTTAACGCCCACATTGAGCAAATGCGACTGTCTGCCACTAAAGCTTTATTGGAACGGAAAGACGCTATTATCGTTGCTTCGGTTTCAGCTATCTATGGTTTGGGTGATCCGGAATCCTACTTACAAATGATGCTTCATTTGCGACGTGGAGATGTGATTGATCAGCGTGATATGCTTCGTCGCCTAGCGGAGCTCCAATACTCACGCAATGATGTTGCTTTTGAGCGTGGCCAATTCCGTGTTCGAGGTGAAGTGATTGACATCTTCCCAGCCGAATCAGACCAAGACGCTGTGCGCGTTGAGATGTTTGACGATGAGGTGGATTGCATCAGTGTGTTCGACCCATTGACAGGCGTGGTCAAACAACGAGACTTGCCGCGCTATACCATCTATCCCAAGACGCACTATGTCACGCCAAGAGATCGCATTCTTAAAGCGATTGAAAATATTAAAGTCGAACTAGAAGTGCGCAAAAAGCAGCTTCTAGATAACAACAAGCTACTGGAAGAGCAGCGAATTAGCCAGCGCACTCAATTCGATATCGAAATGATGAATGAGTTGGGCTTTTGCTCCGGTATCGAAAACTATTCTCGTTATCTCAGTGGACGCTCGGAAGGTGAGCCGCCACCAACCCTGTTTGACTACTTACCTCATGATGGCTTGTTGATCATCGATGAATCTCACGTGACAGTACCGCAGATAGGTGCCATGTATAAAGGTGACCGTTCGCGTAAAGAAACGCTGGTGGAGTTTGGTTTCCGGTTACCTTCAGCTTTGGATAATCGTCCACTGAAGTTTGAGGAGTTTGAAGCACTAGCGCCACAAACGATTTTCGTCTCTGCTACTCCTGGAAATTACGAACTAGAAAAATCGGCGGGTGATGTAGCGGATCAAGTCGTTCGTCCTACAGGCTTGCTTGACCCTGAGTTGGAAGTTCGCCCAGTAGCGACCCAAGTCGACGACCTATTGTCTGAGATCCGTATTCGCGCTGCTAAAGATGAGCGAGTTCTGGTTACAACACTGACCAAACGAATGGCTGAAGATCTCACCGAATACCTTCACGAACATGATGTTAAGGTACGTTATTTACACTCAGACATTGATACTGTTGAGCGTGTGGAAATTATCCGTGACCTTCGCCTTGGAGAATTTGACGTGCTGGTGGGAATCAACTTATTGAGAGAGGGCCTGGATATGCCAGAGGTCTCGTTAGTTGCAATTTTGGATGCGGATAAAGAGGGCTTCTTGCGGTCTGAACGCTCACTCATTCAGACCATTGGTCGTGCTGCACGAAACATCGAAGGTAAGGCGATTTTATACGCTGACCGAATCACCAACTCAATGAAAAAGGCGATGGATGAAACTAACCGTCGTCGCGAGAAGCAGGAAGCGTACAACGAAGAAATGGGTATTTCGCCACAAGCGCTCAAACGAAATATCAAAGACATCATGGAACTTGGCGATATCACTAAGTCTAAACGCCAGCGTAACACTAAACAGGTACCATTATCGAAAGTGGCGGAGCCTTCGCAAACTTACGAGGCACTGTCCCCTCAGCAGCTAGAAAAAGAAATCAGTCGACTGGAGGCGGCGATGTATCAGCATGCGCAAGATTTAGAATTTGAGTTAGCGGCACAAAAGCGTGATGAGATTGAAAAACTACGAGCGCAGTTCATCGCAAATAGTTGAACAAACTTACCGATTTAGCTATCTAAGCATTTTAGGTCGCTTGTAAAAAAAAAGAAGCCAATAGGCAGTCGGGTCTATTGGCTTGTTTTGTGAACATATCGTTCACTAACAACGTCAGTTGGCTAGGTGACCCGAGGGGTCACTATCGTTACAGCATGGTTTGTGCCACTTTTTAAATAATTGATATTATTTTTGAATTTTTTCCTTTGCCCATAATTTAGCTAATGTTATTTGCAAAATGCAAAGCGTAATGCGATTATTGTTTAAAACACAACAAAATAATAGCTAGGTTATGCAACAAAAACCCGAAGGCCCAAAGTCTCGTTACCTTTTAATGGTCGAGGACACCGCATCTGTTGCGGCTCTGTACCGCTCATACCTGACACCGCTTGGCATAGATATCAATATTGTCGGCACAGGTAGGGATGCGATTGAGAGCCTAAATCATCGAATTCCAGATCTTATTTTACTCGATCTCCGTCTGCCAGATATGACGGGGATGGACGTTTTACATGCCGTTAAAAAGAGTCATCCCGACGTACCTATAATCTTTATGACCGCTCACGGTTCTATCGATACCGCTGTCGAGGCCATGCGTCATGGCTCACAAGACTTTTTAATCAAACCGTGTGAAGCAGACCGTTTACGTGTCACGGTTAACAATGCCATTCGTAAAGCGACCAAGCTAAAAAATGAAGCCGATAATCCAGGTAATCAGAGCTATCAGGGGTTTATCGGCAGTAGCCAAACCATGCAGCAGGTTTACCGTACGATAGATTCAGCGGCGAGCAGTAAAGCGAGTATTTTTATCACAGGTGAAAGTGGTACTGGTAAAGAGGTATGTGCCGAGGCTATTCACGCAGCAAGTAAACGTGGTGACAAACCTTTTATTGCAATTAACTGTGCTGCAATTCCAAAAGATTTGATTGAGAGTGAACTGTTTGGTCACGTAAAAGGGGCCTTTACTGGCGCTGCGAATGATCGTCAAGGGGCAGCTGAGTTAGCGGATGGCGGCACACTTTTTCTAGATGAGCTTTGTGAGATGGACTTGGATTTACAAACCAAGTTGCTACGATTTATTCAAACGGGCACATTCCAAAAAGTGGGTTCCTCAAAAATGAAGAGCGTGGATGTGCGCTTTGTTTGTGCCACTAACCGTGATCCCTGGAAAGAGGTACAAGAAGGCCGATTCCGTGAAGATTTGTACTATCGTTTGTATGTCATTCCTTTGCATTTACCGCCTTTACGCGAACGAGGCGAAGATGTTATTGAAATTGCATACTCACTGCTAGGTTACATGTCACACGAAGAAGGAAAAAGCTTCATACGTTTTGCGCCTGATGTCATCGAGCGATTCAACAGCTATGAGTGGCCGGGTAACGTTCGTCAGTTACAAAACGTGCTACGCAATATCGTTGTTCTAAACAACGGTAAAGAGATTACGTTGGACATGTTACCGCCACCGTTGAATCAACCGCTTGACCGTCCGTCGTCTGTGGCTAAATTAATTGAGCCGAAAGCGATGACCGCATCTGAGATTATGCCATTATGGATGACGGAAAAAATGGCAATCGAGCAAGCGATTGAAGCATGTGATGGCAATATTCCTCGAGCGGCGGGATACCTTGATGTCAGTCCGTCGACGATTTACCGCAAGTTACAGGCATGGAACGGCAAGGAAGAGCGGCAAAAAGTATGAGTGTAAATGTATTAAATCAGCAAAAAATAGATGAACTGTCGATGGAAATTGGCAGTGACAACGTACCTGTACTGTTCGATATCTTCCTAGGAGAAATGGATACCTATATCGAGAACTTATCCCAACTACAGGGGGCAGAGCGATTAGCTTACTCAAAAGAAATCAGCCACGCGCTGAAAAGTAGTGCTGCGAGCTTTGGGGCAGATCGCCTTTGTGAACTGGCGATGTCCATAGACAAAAAAGCGAAAGCCGGTGAGTTAACTGCTGAGTCTGAGGTGTTAGAGGTTATGTTCGATCTTTTGCACGAAACTCGAGATGCTTATCGCTCTTGGCGACAGTAGCTATTTATTCCTATTAACCATTTTTCTTAGTAAACATCTGTTCTTACTGGATGCCTGAACTAAAACCCTTCGATGACAGAAGGGTTTTCATTATCAATAAACAACTTAAAAGAGGGCGCTAGTCAGGTAACGTGCTCTTAAATAGAAAGTTGTAGCTGACTTTCAATCGCTAGTTTGAGCTTGTTTCTATCGTGACGCCAGTCTCGGTTAGAGGAGGCAAGTGACTCCGTCACTACATTCCATTGACTTAAGACGTCTTGCTCGGTTTTCTCTGCTAGAACCACGTCTATTTTTCTTCCTTGACAGGCACGTTCACACCATTCTAATTTTTGAGCCATCGTCATTCGTCCCGCTGGGCCGTATTCTGGACTCAGGTTAGCAACAAAAATGACTTTTGCTTTTGTGTTTGCTGCAATCGCTTTGCCGAGTTCAGGCAGCAATAAAGGAGGCATGATACTAGTTAAAAAACTGCCAGGGCCAAGAATAATCGCGTCCGCTTCCGCCAAAGCTGTGATGGCTTCTTTGGTAGCAGGCACTTCTGGTGAAAGATCCAAACGTCGCAAGTCTGCTTTCATTTCGTCGACATTTGTTTCTCCCGTAACCCACTTCCCATCTACGGATAACGCGGAAAGATCCGAAGGGTGTTCGGACATAGGAAGGATGTTAACGTCGACTTTTAACATATTGCGAATCAGATTAATGGCATCTAAAGGTCTGACCGATAAGTTATCGAGTGCAGTAAGCATCAAATTACCAAGATTATGACCATCAAGTTCGCCAGTGCCTTTGAAGCGATATTCAAACATCATAGAACTGATCGAAGGCTCTGTAATGAGCTGATTAATACAGTTACGTGTGTCTCCCCAAGCGATTCCTCCTTGGCAGTGACGAATTCTTCCTGTTGAACCACCATTGTCAGTCGTGGCAACAATCCCAGTTGCATTGCTGCCAAAATCTCGTAATGCGGCCAGCATTCGACCTAAGCCATGACCACCGCCAACAGCGACCACTTTTTTATCTGTGTAGATATTCATTATGTTCTTCTAATAATCTAATAAAAAACGGCTACAATTTATCTTAAGGAGTGTCTTAAAGGTACTCACTTAGCGGTAAATTGTGTCTCTAGAGAGTTTTTTATCACTCAAGTCTGGATTCCATTACAAATATTAAGTATTTTACACCGCAAAGCTATCAGAGATTTCATATCTCTGGTTGCCATAACTCCGAGCTCACTATTGCTAAGTCCTTGGATAGGCGTTTTGAGCCAGTGGCATACTGTCACAAGGGCATGATTGGAAATGGCCATGCCTCCCGTGTTTGGAAAGGTGTTCCGTGGCGCAACAATTCGAAGACAAATTTCATCGTAAGTTTTATTACTTGCGTCTGTCTGTGACCGACGTATGTAATTTCAAATGTACCTATTGCCTTCCTGATGGCTATAAGCCTTCGGGCAATAAAAACTCGTCTTTTTTATCTCTCCCTGAAATCAAACGGGTCGTAAAAGCATTCGCTGATTGTGGCACGTCAAAAGTGCGCATCACTGGTGGTGAGCCTAGCTTACGCAAAGATTTTACCGACATTATCCATTCAGTAGCGGCGACGCCTGGCATTCAAAAAGTTGCAACGACAACCAATGGCTACCGCATGGCAAAACAAGTCGCAGACTGGCGTGAAGCGGGTTTAACCCACATTAATGTCAGTGTGGATAGCCTTGACCCGCGTATGTTTCATCAAATCACAGGTGAAAATAAGTTTACTGAAGTCATGAATGGTATCGAACGTGCGTTCGAGGTCGGTTATGAGCAAGTAAAAGTTAATGTGGTGTTGATGAAAGATCTGAACCATCACGAGCTGCCAGCGTTTCTTGACTGGATAAAAGATCGTCCAATCCAACTGCGTTTCATTGAGTTGATGCAAACGGGTGAGATGGATGAGCTATTTAATAAGCACCATGTATCCGGAGTGGCAATTCGTAACCAGCTAATTGCAAATGGTTGGTTGTTGAAAGTGCGCTCGCATAATGATGGTCCTGCGCAAGTATTTGTTCATCCTGATTACAAGGGTGAAATAGGTCTTATCATGCCTTATGAAAAAGACTTTTGTGAAAGCTGCAACCGACTGCGCGTTTCTGCGATGGGTAAGCTGCACCTATGTCTGTTTGGAGACCACGGTGTAGAATTGCGTGATCTTTTGGAACGTGATGAGCAAGAGAGTGAGCTTATTGAACGTATCCAGGCGCAGTTACAAACCAAGTCGGTAAGCCATTTCTTGCATGATGGCAATACTGGTATGACGCCACACCTCGCGTCTATCGGCGGCTAACTTCATTCAATTTTTAGAGCGAGCTCACTGATAAGCTGGCTCTAACTTTTTCCGAATCGATACCAAGCGTATCAAAGCTAATTAAGAGAATAGGTGAACAAATGGGTCACGCTGAAAGCAAATTCCAACCTGCAAATATTGCCGTTCTAACGGTATCTGACACTCGTACTGAAGAAAACGATACCTCTGGTCGTTACCTAGCTGAGCATGCTCAAGAAGCGGGTCACAACGTAGTAGACAAGCAAATTGTTATTGATGACATGTACAAGATCCGCGCGATTGTTTCTCAATGGATTGCTGATGAAAGCGTACAAGCGATCATGATTACTGGCGGTACAGGTTTCACCTCACGTGATAGCACGCCAGAAGCACTTAAGCCTCTATTTGATAAAGAAGTTGAAGGTTTTGGTGAGTTGTTCCGTATGGTGTCGTACGAAGAGATCGGTACGTCTACGATTCAGTCTCGTGCGATTGCTGGTTTTGCTAACCACACCGTGATCTTCGCAATGCCAGGTTCAACTGGTGCGTGTCGCACAGGCTGGACAAAAATTATTAAACAGCAGCTGGATGCAACTCATCGCCCTTGTAACTTCATGCCACACCTATCTGTATAACCTTTCCTAAAAGCGAAGGAAAAACAATGACCCAATTTACACATATCAATGCTTCTGGCGAAGCAAACATGGTTGACGTGTCAGCAAAAACGGAGACGGTTCGTGAAGCTCGTGCTGAAGCATTTGTTCACATGGCCCCAGAAACACTTCAACTGATTGTCTCTGGCCAGCACCACAAAGGTGATGTATTTGCGACGGCTCGTATTGCTGGTATTCAAGCTGCGAAGAAAACCTGGGATTTGATTCCACTTTGTCATCCGCTACTACTTTCTAAAGTTGAAGTTCAACTGGAAGCTATCGAAGCAGAAAACAAAGTTCGCATCGAATCAGTATGTAAACTTGCGGGTAAAACTGGTGTGGAAATGGAAGCGCTCACGGCAGCTTCCGTTGCTGCTCTAACGATTTACGATATGTGTAAAGCAGTACAAAAAGACATCGTCATTGGTCAAGTTCGTCTATTAGAGAAAACGGGTGGTAAATCTGGTCACTTTAAGGTGGAATCATGATTAAAGTACTTTTCTTTGCTCAAACTCGAGAGCTGATTGGCATCGACAGTGTCGAGTTAGACGGGCCGTTTGAAACGGTTGAATCAATTCGTGCACATCTAGTGGAAGAAGGCACTGAGAAAGATGGCAAGTGGGATTTAGCGCTCGAGCCAGGAAAGCTACTTGCTGCAGTGAACCAATCCATCGTCCCTCTGGATACACAAGTAAAAGCAGGTGACGAAGTTGCGTTTTTCCCGCCGGTAACTGGGGGTTAAGATGGATTCTCGTGTTTCTGTACAAATTGAAGACTTTTCGGTTGAGCAAGAATATCAACGTCTATCTGAAGGGACGGCTGCCGGCGCTGTCGTTACATTCGTTGGTAAAGTTCGAGATATGAACCTTGGGGATAATGTCATTGGTTTACATCTAGAGCACTATCCGGGGATGACAGAGAAGAGCTTGAGCGACATTTGCGATCAAGCTGAGTCTCGCTGGCCACTATTAGGTGTACGCGTGATTCATCGTGTCGGAGACATGGATAGCGGTGATCAAATTGTATTTGTGGGCGTTTCCAGTGCGCACCGCGGCGCGGCATTTGATGCGTGCGAGTTCATCATGGATTATCTGAAAACCCAAGCACCATTTTGGAAAAAAGAGCGTACGACGAATGAAGATCGTTGGATTGAGTCGCGCGACACCGATCATCAAGCTGCACAGCGTTGGGAAAAATAGAACTAACCCGCATTCTAGTGAAAAAAGCTAAGTGCTAATGGTACTTAGCTTTTTTTGTATTTATCTTCATTGTATTGCTCACTTTGTTTCAATATTTCCTATCTTTTGTCTGGTGATATTCTTCACAATAAAAGTTTTTTGCCCAATATATAAACAATTATTTGTTAGACTTGATTTGTCATAAATGTTAAATGATGTGTAAATATCTAGCATAAGATGCTAGTAAATGGTTTAAACTCAGATTAATCGAAAGTTTCGCCTGTTAAATGTCGCTTCTGGTCTTTATTTGGCTGGTGAATGCTTTGGGGTTAGAGTTTACTGCTAGATATGTGTGGTTTAGTCAGCATTATTGGTTTTTTTGCTACATTTTTATGGCAAATTACTTCAATGATTGCTAATGTGTGCCGCAGTCTTTGTAAGGTTTTAGACTTTTGTGCTCAGAAAGTGCACTAAAAAAATCTAAAACTCTGACCGTTCCAGGCCCTTACAAAGAAGTCATGGATGCTAACGAAAAAATTTGGAGTTTTACGCATGTATAAGAATAAAATCACGCGCGCTTTATTTATTGGTGCTGGTCTTTCTCTCGCTCTAGCTGGTTGTGGTGAAAAGCCTGCGGAGAAACAAGCTGCTGAGCCTGCTCCGGCTCCAGCCCCTGAAGCTAAATCTGATTCTAAAGAGCCAAAACTTGCTGCTGTTCAAGAATTGGTGCGTGGTAACGGTACAGAAGTTGCGACAATAGACCCTCATAAATCTCAAGGTGTTCCAGAATCCCACGTGATTCGCGATCTTCTTGAAGGCCTTGTAAACCAAGATGCGGACGGTAACACTATCCCTGGTGTTGCAGAATCTTGGGAAACTGAAGACAACAAAACATACACTTTCCACTTACGTGAAGACGCAAAATGGTCAAACGGTGATCCTGTCACTGCAGGTGATTTCGTTTACAGCTTCCAACGTGCAGTCGATCCAGCAACCGCCTCTCCATATGCTTGGTACATGGAATACACCAAGATGAAGAACGCAAAAGACATTGTTGCGGGTAAAAAAGATAAGAGCGAGTTAGGTGTTAAAGCGGTTGACGATCACACGTTAGTGGTTGAGTTAGATACTGCAGTACCATATTTTGTAATGATGATGGGCCACACGACAGTGAAACCTGTTCATCAAGCAACTGTTGAAAAGTTCGGCGATCAATGGACGAAGCCAGAGAACTTTGTAGGTAACGGTGCTTATGTTGTTGACAACTGGGTTGTAAACGAGCGTTTGGTTCTAAAACGTAACGAACAGTACTGGGACAACGAAAACACGACGCTTGACCAAGTTACTTTCCTACCAATCGAGAACCAAGTAGCGGAAATGAACCGCTTCCTAGCGGGTGAAATCGACTTCACGAACGAGCTGCCTACAGAGCACTTCAAGCGTCTGAAGAAAGAGCACCCACAAGAAGTGTCTGTAACCGGTAACTTATGTACTTACTACTACATCTTCAATACGAAGAAAAAGCCGTTTGATGATGTTCGTGTGCGTAAAGCGATTTCTTATGCGATTGACCGTAACATTGTGACCGATGCGATTTTAGGTCAAGGTCAAAAGCCAGCTTACTTCCTAACACCTGAAATTACGGCAGGTTTCAACCCAGAAATTCCTGCATACGGCAAAATGACGCAAGAAGAGCGTAACGCAGAAGCTGCGCGTCTATTGGAAGAAGCGGGTTACGGCGCAGACAACCCTCTTGAATTTAACCTTCTATACAATACATCAGAGAACCACAAGAAACTTGCGGTTGCACTGGGTTCAATGTGGAAGAAGACACTTGGTCTAGACGTTACGCTAGAAAACCAAGAGTGGAAAACTTATCTATCTACCAAAGATTCTGGCAACTTTGAGGTTGCTCGTGCAGGTTGGTGTGGCGACTACAACGAAGCTTCATCTTTCCTAACGCTGATGATGAGTAATAACACTACTGGTGGTATTCACTACGACAGCAAAGAGTACGATGCGATCATGAACAAAGCATTTGCTTCAACTTCTGACGAAGAGCGCCAAGCACTTTACCTAGAAGCAGAGAAGTTGATGGCAAAAGATATGCCAATCGCACCTATCTACCAGTACGTGAAATCACGTCTACTATCACCGAAAGTTGGTGGCTTCCCAGTAAATAACGCGGAAGACAAGATTTACTCTAAAGATCTCTACATCACAGAGTAATTCGTAACTCGATAGAACTATAAAAATGAGGCCCTACATGTGAGAAATTGCATGTAGCGCCTATCTTTAGTCCAAAAGAATTGGACGACTTCTTTAATTTAACTGTCACAGACTGAAAGAGTGAGTTTATGCTTAAATTCATCGCAAAAAGGATATTTGAGGCGATCCCAACAATGTTGGTTTTGATCACCGTATCTTTCTTTCTTATGCGCTTTGCACCGGGAAACCCTTTCTCGACAGAGCGTCCATTGCCACCCGAAGTAATGGCAAACATCGAAGCTAAATATGGCTTGGATAAACCTGTATTTGAACAATACACCACGTATTTGACCAATGTTATCCAAGGTGATTTCGGACCGTCATTTAAATACCTTGATTACTCAGTAAACGAGCTGATCGCGGTTGCCTTACCTGTTTCGGCTAAAGTGGGCTTCATCGCTTTTATCTTTACTTTGATAATGGGGGTTACCGTCGGTACCATTGCTGCGCTCAAGCAAAATACTTGGATTGATTACACCATTATGTCGACTGCGATGCTTGGTGTCGTAATGCCATCCTTTGTATTAGCGCCTGCGCTTATCTACATATTCTCGCTTCATTGGAATATCTTCCCTGCGGGCGGTTGGCAAGATGGTAGCTGGCAGTATTTAGTGCTTCCTGTTATTGGTATGTCGCTACTGTATGTTGCTACCTTTGCTCGTATCACGCGTGGTTCGATGATCGAAACCCTAAACAGTAACTTTATTCGTACGGCACGTGCTAAAGGTCTAAGTTACCGTTATATCATTATCAAACACGCTCTTAAGCCGGCACTTCTCCCTGTTGTTTCTTACATGGGCCCAGCTTTCGTAGGTATCATCACCGGTTCCGTTGTTATCGAAACCATTTTTGGTCTGCCTGGTATTGGTAAACTATTCGTTAACGCTGCGTTTAACCGTGACTACTCGCTAGTAATGGGGGTAACCATTCTGATTGGTTTCCTATTCATTCTATTCAACGCGATTGTAGATATTTTACTTGCAATGATTGACCCGAAAATTCGCTACTAACAGGGACGTTTGGTTATGTTAACGAAAAAAGAAAACCTAGAAGCGATTGAGAAATTCTCCGAAAACTTGGAGATTGAAGGTCGCAGTCTTTGGCAAGATGCTCGTATCCGTTTCATGCGCAACAAAGCGGCGATGGTGAGCTTATTCCTTCTTGTTCTAATGACCTTGGCGGTTATTATCCTGCCAATGATCGCACCGTACACATTTGATGATACTGACTGGTACGCGATGCACGTTGCACCGAATGCTGACCATTGGTTTGGTACTGACAGCTTAGGCCGTGATTTATACGTGCGTACGCTAATTGGAGGTCGTATTTCGTTGATGGTAGGTGTTATGGGTGCATTTGTAGCGGTACTGATTGGTACGCTCTACGGCGCAGCATCTGGTTTCATCGGCGGTAAAGTTGACCGCGTAATGATGCGTATTCTAGAAATTTTATACGCGGTACCGTTTATGTTCCTGGTGATTGTACTGGTAACATTCTTCGGTCGTAACATCATGCTGATCTTCGTTGCGATTGGTGCTATCGCATGGCTAGATATGGCGCGTATCGTACGTGGTCAGACTCTTAGTCTACGTAGCAAGGAGTTTATCGAAGCGGCACATGTGTGTGGTGTAAGCAACTGGAAAATCATTACTCGTCATATCGTACCGAACGTACTGGGTATTGTAGCGGTATACTCTACGCTGCTTATCCCAAGTATGATTCTAACGGAATCATTCCTATCATTCCTTGGTCTTGGTGTTCAGGAACCAATGACAAGTTGGGGCGCTCTTCTACAAGAAGGTGCACAGACAATGGAAGTAGCAATCTGGCAGCTGGCATTCCCAGCAGTGTTCATGGTTGTGACGCTATTCTGCTTCAACTACGTTGGTGACGGCCTGCGCGATGCGCTGGATCCAAAAGACAGATAATTAAAAGATAAGATTAAGGAAGCAATGATGAGCTTATTAGATGTCAAAGATCTGCGCGTCGAATTCACCACGCAAGATGGTATCGTAACCGCAGTAAACGATTTGAACTTCTCTCTCAACCAAGGCGAAACCTTAGGTATCGTTGGAGAGTCGGGATCAGGTAAATCTCAAACCGTATTCGCAATCATGGGCCTTTTGGCTAAGAACGGTATTATTTCTGGTAGCGCAAAGTTTGAAGGCAAAGAAATCCTAAACTTACCAGAAAAAGAACTGAACAAAGTGCGTGCGGAACAGATCGCAATGATCTTCCAAGACCCAATGACATCACTGAACCCTTACATGAAAGTGAGTGATCAGTTGATGGAAGTGCTTATGCTGCACAAAGGCATGGGCAAAGCGGAAGCATTTGAAGAATCAGTACGCATGCTGGAAGCGGTAAAAATCCCTGAAGCGCGTAAGCGTATCACGATGTACCCGCATGAGTTTTCAGGCGGTATGCGTCAGCGTGTAATGATCGCGATGGCGTTGTTATGTCGTCCTAAACTGCTTATTGCCGATGAGCCAACAACAGCACTTGATGTGACGGTACAAGCACAGATCATGGACTTGTTGAATGAGCTGAAATCTGAGTTCAACACAGCGATCATCATGATCACGCACGACCTTGGTGTGGTTGCAGGTTCGTGTGACAAGGTGCTGGTGATGTATGCAGGCCGTACTATGGAGTACGGCAACGTAAACGAAATTTTCTACAATCCAAGCCATCCTTATGCGGAGGGGCTGCTGAAGGCGATTCCTCGCCTCGATACTGAGGGTGAAATTCTGCCGACCATTCCTGGTAATCCACCAAACTTGCTTCGTCTACCGCCGGGCTGCCCTTATCAAGAGCGCTGTCACCGTGTGATGGATCGTTGTAAGCGCGAGGCGCCAATTCTGACACCATTTGGTGATGGTCGTCAGCGTGCATGTTTTTCTGAATGGGAGGCTTGGAACAAATGAACGCAGTAGACAAAAAACTAATTCTGGACATTTCTGAGCTGAAAGTTCACTTCAGCATTGCCTCAAAGTCGGCATGGCCGTGGTCAAAGCCTTCGAGCCTGAAAGCGGTAGATGGCGTGAACGTTCGACTATACGAAGGGGAAACGCTTGGTGTAGTAGGTGAATCAGGTTGTGGTAAATCGACGTTTGCTCGTGCCATCATTGGTCTGGTTGAAGCTACTGACGGCCAAGTAGTTTGGTTGGGTCAAGACCTTACTAAAATGAAAAGCGTTCAGCGCCGTGAGACGCGTAAAGAAATTCAGATGATTTTCCAAGACCCATTGGCATCGCTGAATCCGCGTATGACTGTTGGTGATATCATTGCTGAACCTCTTGAGACATTCTATCCAGAACTGTCTAAGCAGGAAGTGAAAGATCGCGTTAAAGAGATGATGGCGAAAGTTGGCCTATTACCTAACGTGATTAACCGTTACCCACACGAGTTCTCGGGTGGTCAGTGTCAGCGTATCGGGATAGCGCGTGCGCTTATCCTTAAGCCTAAGATGATCATTTGTGACGAGCCAGTATCGGCGCTTGATGTATCTATTCAAGCTCAGGTGGTTAACCTACTTAAAGAGATTCAAAAAGAGTTAGGGCTTTCTCTGGTATTCATTGCGCATGACTTGTCTGTCGTTAAACACATTTCAGATCGCGTTTTAGTTATGTATTTAGGTAATGCCGTGGAACTTGGCGAGGCCGAGGCTCTGTTTGCTGATCCTAAGCACCCATATACGCGTGCGCTGATGTCTGCGGTTCCGATCCCGGACCCGGATATTGAGCGCAATAAGAAAATCCAAATGCTAGAGGGTGATCTTCCTTCACCTATCAACCCACCGTCGGGTTGTGTATTCCGCACTCGTTGCCCACAAGCAACCGAAGAGTGTGCGAAGACGAAGCCAACCATTTTAGGTAATGACGTTCACGCGGTATCTTGTTTACACGTTAGTGTATAAATTCAGCCTGTGACGGGCTTAAGCGCGACACCTTCATCGGGTCGCGCTTTTTTTATGTGTCTGATTTATACATTCGAATTTCTTGAACATGATGTCCTAAGTTCGATGATTCTCTGTTTGATAGGAAACGCTAATATAGACACAAACAGAACGAGAGGAGAGCAATCATGGGTAAGTTGGTTGAAGGTGTTTGGCAAGATGTCTGGTATGACACAAAATCAAATGGTGGCAAATTTGTGCGCGAAGATGCCGGATTCCGTAACTGGGTTAAAAACGACCCTGATGCGGAATTTACACCAGAGTCCGGTCGATACCATTTGTATGTCTCTCTTGCTTGTCCTTGGGCACATCGAACCCTCATTTTCCGCAAGCTGAAAGGTTTAGAACCACATATTGATGTCACGGTCGTTTGCCCTGATATGCTCAGCCAAGGTTGGCAAATGGGGCTTCCTGAACCATTGTTTGGTCACACGCGTATGTATCAAATTTACACGCAGGCCAAACCCGATTACACGGGCCGCGTAACCGTGCCTGTACTTTGGGATAAAAAGACCAATACTATTGTGTCAAACGAGTCGTCAGAGATCATTCGCATGTTCAATTCGGAATTCAATGCGTTAACAGGGAATCACGACGACTACTATCCAGAACATCTAAAACACGTTATTGATGAGTGGAACGATTTTGTTTATCCGAATGTCAACAACGGAGTGTATCGTTGTGGCTTCGCGACTACACAAGAGGCGTATGAAGAAGCGTTTGATTCTTTGTTTAATGCGTTAGATAAAATCGATGCTCACCTAGCGACGCATCGTTACTTAGCAGGGAACACAATTACTGAGGCGGATTGGCGTTTGTTTACGACTCTTATTCGTTTTGATGCGGTGTATGTGGGGCATTTCAAGTGTAACAAGCAGCGCATCGCAGACTACGAAAATATACAAGGCTACTTAAAAGAGTTGTATCAAGTTGAAGGCGTCGAAGACACGACGGATTTCTATCACATTAAACGCCACTACTACTTCAGCCACACTGGGATTAATCCGACGCAAGTTGTACCAAAAGGGCCTGATTTAGACCTAAATACTCCTCATGGAAGAGAAAGGATTGGCTAGTTTGCTGCTTCCATCGCAAATGAAAAAGTACTTAACGGTTAGCAATGCCGTTAAGTACTTTTGTGTCATCTAAATACCGGGAGTAGGAGTTTACTTTTTCATTCATCGTCACCTTACTTAGCGCGTACGATGTCCATCACTAGCTTTCCGTCCACTTTTACAGGACCGTCCTCTTTAGCGCCGAGCGTATACTCAAACACACCAGTCTTCATGCCACCTTTCTCTCCGTGGACCATTAACATCAGCATATCGCCTGATTCTACTGGTTCCATCAAAATTGCATTTACGTTTTCATTCTTTCCCATTTTTAACGGAGCGTAGCCGATAACAGGACCAGGCTTCATTGATTCGTCTGTTCGGTGGACAACCATCCACCCATTGTCATCAGCATGAGCCATTTCAGCGGTCACCGTTCCTCCGGACATATCTTGATCGACGCCTTTAATACTCGGGGCGGAAAAGCTGAATGAAGAAAAACTAATCAGAAACGCAGCTAAACCAAACTTTATCAGTGATGTATTGATGAAATCCTTCATATATATTCCTTAGCAGTCAATGAGTTTGTGCATTGCAGTAGTTTTTACGTATTTCCTAGCAAAAAAGTTTAGCTAAAACGTAAATAATGCCGATAAATTGAACAGGGACCGTGCTGCTTTGGAGCCAATGCATTTTGGGGAGTGGGTCAATCGGTGTAAGAACAAGCACGAGCAATGTCGATTAGGTATGGGGGCGATAGGGAGAAAAGCTTTGTGCACCAGTAATTATAGGTTGTGCAGTGATTGGTATAAAAAACAAATAAGTGTTCTGGCCAGCAATAGAAAAAGCCCTCGACGAATCGAGGGCTTTGTATCTATATCCTGTGCCGTCCTAAATAAGGTTGACACTTTCCACCCCCAAAATTGGAGAGTGTTATGAAATCAACAACTAAAAGAACT
>NZ_JAWOSW010000012.1:64509-167768 GCF_033338535.1 Vibrio sp. Vb2131 | reverse complement strand
TTAAAATACAAAACGCCCGATGAAGTACATCGAGCGTTTTAGTTAAAAAGTGTCAACCCATATCAGGACGGGTCATCCAACTAGATGTCAGAAGCGATTATTTAGCTTCTTGGTCTGCTTGGATAGCTGTTAGAGCGATGGTGTACACGATGTCGTCTACTAGCGCGCCACGAGACAAGTCGTTTACAGGTTTACGCATACCTTGCAGCATTGGACCGATAGATACTAGGTCAGCTGAACGTTGTACCGCTTTGTAAGTCGTGTTACCCGTGTTTAGGTCTGGGAATACAAATACTGTCGCTTTACCTGCAACTGGAGAGTTTGGTGCTTTAGAAGCAGCAACGTTTTCCATAATAGCAGCGTCGTACTGTAGAGGACCGTCAATGATAAGATCAGGACGTTTCTCTTGAGCCAGTTTTGTTGCTTCACGTACTTTATCAACGTCTGCACCCTTACCAGATTCACCAGTAGAGTAAGAGATCATTGCAACGCGTGGTTCGATACCGAATGCTGCTGCAGAGTCAGCAGATTGGATAGCGATTTCAGCAAGCTGTTCAGCAGTTGGATCTGGGTTGATTGCACAGTCACCGTAAACCAGTACTTGATCAGGCAGAAGCATGAAGAATACTGAAGATACGATAGACGCATTTGGTGCCGTCTTGATGATTTGGAACGGAGGAACGATAGTGTTCGCCGTAGTGTGAACAGCACCAGAAACTAGGCCGTCAACTTCGTCGTTCTCAAGCATCATTGTGCCTAGGAATACTGAATCTTGTAGCTTCTCACGAGCCACAACTTCAGTCATGCCTTTCGCACCGCGCAACTCAACTAGGCGAGCAACGTAGTTTTCACGAACAGCATCTGCATCAATGATGGTTACACCAGTACCTAGCTCAACGCCTTGTTGAGCCGCTACGCGACGGATTTCATCTGGGTTACCTAGAAGTACACAGTCTGCAATGCCGCGTTCAGCACAGATCGCTGCTGCTTTAACTGTGCGTGGTTCGTCACCTTCTGGAAGAACGATACGCTTACCTGCTTTACGAGCAAGTTCAGTTAGCTGGTAACGGAACGCTGGTGGGCTTAGACGACGAGACTTCTGAGTGCCTTCAGTCATAGACTCGATCCAGTTACCGTCGATGTGGCCAGCAACGTGTTCGTTGATGAACTCGATACGCTCTTTATCGTCTGCAGGTACTTCGATGCTGAAGCTCTGCAGGTTTAGAGACGTTTGCCAAGTGTTACCTTGTGCTTTGAAGATAGGTAGACCAGTGTCGAATGCTGGTTTACATAGGCCTTCGATTTCGCTAGGGATATCGTAACCGCCAGTTAGCAGTACTGCACCAATATCCACACCGTTCATTGCAGCAAGAGAAGCAGCAACGATAACATCAGGACGGTCTGCAGAAGTAACAAGTAGAGAACCCGGTTTGAAGTGCTCAATCATGTTTGGCAGAGAACGTGCACAGAAAGTGATGCTCTTGATGCGACGAGTGTTGATGTCACCTTCGTTGATGATATCTGCTTTCAGGTGCTTAGCCATGTCGATTGCGCGAGTCGCAATCAGATCAATACTCCATGGCACACAACCTAGTACACGAATTGGAGAAGTGTTGAAAATTTCCATCACTTTCAATTCGTTTTGTTTTGCGCTGTCTGCATCGTCAAAGATTTCAGATAGGTCAGGGCGAGTACGGCCAGCTTCGTCAACAGGAGCGTTTAGCTTGTTGATGATAACACCAGAGATGTTTTTGTTTTTAGTGCCGCCGAAGTTAGAACATGCTACTTCGATACGCTCTTTCAGTTGCGCAGGGTTATCAGTACCTGGAGTCGCAACTAGCACGATTTCTGCACCAAGTGTTGCCGCGATTTCCGCGTTTACTTGGTTTGCAAATGGGTGCTTACGAGTAGGTACAAGACCTTCGATTAGCGTAACGTCTGCGTCTTTGTTGATTTGGTTGTAACGTTCAACAACGGTTTCTAGCAGCTCGTCCATGTTGTCGTTACCGATTAGGCTTTCAGCAACAGACATCGCCATTGGTTCACCGATCTTCATATCGCTGTTACGACCAACGATAGTTGAAGTCAGATCTGGCTGATCACCACCTGAACGTGGCTGACAGATTGGCTTGTAGAAAGAAACTTTAACGCCTTTACGCTCCATAGCGCGAAGAACACCCATGCTAACGCTTGTTAGGCCAACGCCTGCGCTAGTAGGGATAAGCATAATAGTACGAGACATTCGTAGAGTACCTTTAGCTATTTGGGGGATAAAAGCTCAACTCTTATTCCATGAAGCTCGAAGAATAGGAGTTGAGCCCCTAAGAAATTCGTTTGAATGAAAATCTGGCTAGCCGAGTGGCTAGCCAGGAATTCAATTAAAGACCTGTCAGGCGAGCAGTGTCTTCAGCGATGACTAGCTCTTCGTTAGTAGAGATAACCATTGCAGGGATACGGCTGTTTTCAGTCGTGATAACGCCTTCGCCGCCGAAGCGAGCTTTAAGGTTAGCTTCGCTATCTACTTCGATACCGAAGATGCCAAGACGGTTTAGAACCATTTCACGGATAGGGCCAGAGTTCTCGCCGATACCGCCAGTGAAAGTGATTGCGTCTAGACGGCCTTCCATTGAAGCAGTGTAGCCAGCAACGTATTTAGCTAGACGGTGGCAGAACACGTCCATTGCGCGTGTTGCTTCTTCTTTTTGACCGTAGTTGTCTTCAACGAAACGACAGTCAGAAGTCACTTCAGTTAGACCTTGAAGACCAGACTCTTTAGTTAGCATCGTGTTGATTTGATCAACAGAGTAACCTAGAGCGTCGTGTAGGTGGAAGACGATAGCAGGGTCGATGTCGCCACAGCGAGTACCCATTACCAGACCTTCAAGTGGAGTAAGACCCATAGAAGTGTCTACAGATTGACCGTTCTTGATCGCACATACAGATGCGCCGTTACCTAGGTGACAGTTGATGATGTTTACTTCTTCAACTGGTTTGTTTAGTAGGCCTGCAACTTCACGAGTGATGAACAAGTGAGAAGTACCGTGCATGCCGTAACGACGGATACCGTGTTCTTTGTATAGGTTGTATGGAAGAGCGTATAGGTAAGACTCTTCAGGCATAGTTTGGTGGAACGCAGTGTCAAATACAGCAACGTTTTTCAGCTCTGGGAAGTTTTTCTTAGCCGCTTCGATACCGATGATGTGAGCAGGGTTATGAAGAGGTGCAAATGTTGCAGCGTCTTGAATACCTTTTAGAACTTCATCAGTAATTAGTGCAGATTGAGTGAACTGCTCGCCGCCGTGAACGATACGGTGACCGATTGCGCCTAGGTTAGCTTTAAGCTCTGGCTTAGAAGCAAGAATAGTTTCTACCATAAACGCTAGTGCTTCTTCGTGAGCTGCACCATTGCCTAGTTGAGCTTCGTGCTTGCCATCAAGTTTCCACTTGATGCGAGCTTCAGGAAGGTGAAGACACTCAGCAAGACCTGACAAGTGCTCGTCGCCGTTCTCGGCATCAACAACGGCAAATTTAAGAGAAGAACTACCGCAGTTTAAAACTAAAACTAGCTTAGACATGTATGACTACCTGTTATTCGTCTGATAAAAAATCAGTTAAAGAATGAAAAATTAATCACAAGAATAGCCGATACCCAGAAGGCTGCGTACTAATCCTGGTCAAAAATTGTTCTAATTCCATATAAAGAAATAGTGATGAACCCTTCCATCACTATGATGCGATCCGTGCAGATAGATATCTCGGAGTTGCTTAAATTGTAAATAACAGCAACAATGAGATTGAGGGTCTGCAAAGGATAGCGATAATAAGCAATGATAACAAAAAAAATTTGAAAGAATATTAACTTTCATCAATTTTTTGTACCTTCAGTTGAAATGTTCAACTATTTTTTAGTGAGAGAGCGGTATGAGTAATAAAGTCGGATTGATCCATAGCCTGAAAGATGGCCAGAATTACATGGAGATCTGGCCGGTTCGTAAAGAGCTAAGCGCCATATTTCCGGAACAGCGTATCATTAAGGCGACTCGCTTTGGCATTAAAGTCATGCCGGCCGTTGCTGCGATCAGCGTACTCACTCAAATGGCATTCAACAATTACCACGCGTTACCTCAATCCATTGTTGTCGCCTTGTTTGCGATTAGCTTGCCACTTCAAGGCATTTGGTGGCTTGGTGCTCGATCCAACACGAAATTGCCGCCTTCTTTGGCCTCTTGGTATCGGGAGTTGCATCAAAAAATTGTGGAAACAGGTTTTGCATTAGAGCCTGTCAAAGCTCGCCCTCGTTACAAAGAGCTTGCGATAATACTGAACCGAGCGTTTCGCCAGCTCGATAAATCGTCATTAGAGCGTTGGTTCTAATTTAAATTGTTTGAAATGGAGTGTGCACTGGCCGCTCCATTTTTGATCCTGCCTCTATTACCTACTTTGACGAAGCGAGCGAAGCTTTGTTTACCAAAGATTCTTTCCGGATGAAGAAGTCCCCCCGATCACAAATGTTGCTTTAGTGTTAAATCTTTCTTTTCTTTACTAAGACTTAGTAGTAATAATAAAAACAAGATGCGCAAGAAGTGCACAGTTATACGAACACAACAATACCGCCTTCAAACATTTGAATTCACGAGTCGATACACATATTGAAAGCTCGTGAAACAAGGACGAAGTCACATCAAGGAGTTATGATGAAAACGAAACGTTTATTAGCCACTGCCGTTCTATCAGCTACTGCTATTTTCTCTTCTACCAATGTACTGGCCGCCACTGCAACTGTCGCAGTTTCACAGATTGTCGAACACCCGGCGTTAGACGCGACGCGCCAAGGGTTACTTGATGGTTTGAAAGCGAAAGGCTACGAAGAAGGCAAAAATCTAGAATTTGATTATAAGACCGCACAGGGTAATCCAGCGATTGCGGTGCAAATTGCCCGTCAGTACGTCGGCGAAAATCCTGATGTGTTAGTTGGCATCGCGACACCTTCGGCACAAGCTTTGGTGTCGGCTACTCGCTCTATTCCTGTTGTCTTTACTGCGGTAACAGACCCGGTCGGTGCGAAATTGGTTAAGTCGATGGAACAACCAGGCAAAAACGTAACTGGCCTGTCTGATCTTTCACCCGTTGCTCAGCATGTCGATCTCATCCAAGAAATTCTTCCTCAGGTGAAAAGCATCGGGGTTGTATTTAATCCAGGTGAAGCTAATGCCGTGACTTTGGTTGAATTGCTAAAAGAAAGTGCAAAAGCAAAAGGCATACAAGTGGTTGAAGCGACCGCCCTAAAAAGTGCTGATGTTCAGTCTGCGACTCAAGCCATTGCAGCGAAATCAGATATTCTTTACGCCCCAACAGACAATACAGTTGCAAGTGCGATTGAAGGGATGATTGTGGCAGCGAATCAAGCGAAGAAACCTGTATTTGGTGGCGCGACGTCGTATGTCGAAAAGGGTGCAATTGCAGGCTTAGGTTTTGACTACTACCAGGTTGGTGTACAAACCGCGGATTACGTGGCGGCGATTCTTGATGGTCAAGAACCAGGCAAGCTGGATGTAAAAGTCGCGACGGGCTCTGACCTTGTAATTAATGAAAGCGCAGCATCTAAGCTCGGTATCAAGCTGCCAAGTTCTGTGATTGAACGTGCGACAAGCATGCAATAAGTAACGCTTTTTGGGGTTAAGCCTGTCACGTTGGTTGATAGAGGGTTGCCCCAAAATTGATACTCGCCAGATTTCTCGTGTAAAGCATTCTGCTAGAGAAGAAGGGGAGTATACGTTAGAAGTCTTAAGTTCAGGTTGGTATTAGCCAGCCTGAGCATGCAGAAAGGAGCAGTTATGTCTGCATTTGCTTTTTTTGGTGCACTCGAAATTGGCTTGATTTATGGCCTAGTCGCTCTGGGTGTGTATCTTACGTTCCGTGTTCTCGATTTCCCCGATTTGAGTGTGGATGGCAGCTTTCCAATGGGAGCGGCGGTGGCTGCAACGGCGATTGTCGCAGGTATTAATCCTTGGCTTGCGACAATAATGGCGATGATAGCTGGTAGTATGACGGGGTGGGTAACCGCTTTTCTGGCTGTTCGGTGTGGTATTTTACACCTGTTAGCTTCCATTCTTACCATGATCGCTGCATTTTCAATTAATATTCGTATTATGGGCAAACCTAATATGGCGTTGCTTGGAGAGGATACGATTCTCACTCCGTTTGAAGCATTGGGCGATGCGATGTTTATTCGCCCTCTGGTTGTTGGGGCCTTAGTTCTTCTGTCCGCTTTCTTTGTCATTCGCCTGCTGAACAGCGACTTTGGTCTTGGTTTACGAGCCACGGGTGTGAATGCGCGTATGGTTTCTGCGCAAGGGGCGAGCACTGGCTTTTATACCTACTTTGGCTTGGCTTTATCCAACGGGTTTGTGGGATTCGCAGGCGCGTTGTTTGCACAAACGAACAGCTTTGCGGATGTGACCTCTGGCGTGGGCACCATTGTCGTTGGTTTGGCAGCTGTGATTTTGGGGCAGACCCTTATTCCCGGGCGCAAGATTTGGGTTGCGGTATTTGCGGTCATCATCGGTTCGGTACTTTATCGTCTTGCAGTGGCTTTCGCTTTGAGTTCTGGCATGTTTGGTTTACAAGCTTCAGACCTCAACCTGGTTACCGCAGTATTGGTGGCTGTGGCGCTTATTGCTCCAAAGCTAAAACAGAGCATGAGAGCGAAACAACGCGTTACTGATGCTAAACAAGCGGCATCAAAAAATGGTTCTGGGGAGGCATTATGATCGAACTAAATAACATTCAGGTCACGTTCAACCCAGGGACGATTTTGGAAAATCGTGCATTGAAAGGCGTCTCTTTAGAGGTTCCAGAGCATCAATTTCTTACCGTGATTGGTTCTAATGGCGCAGGAAAATCGACGTTGCTTGGTGCGGTGACAGGTGAGACGCCGATGATAGGTGGTCAGGTGATCATTGATGGCAAAGACGTCACCAAGCAGACGGTAGCCCAACGTGCGACGCAATGTGCCCGAGTGTTTCAAGATCCATTGGCCGGGACTTGTGGTGAACTGACGATAGAAGAGAACATGGCTCTAGCGCACATGCGTGGTAAAAAACGCAGCTGGGGGTTGGCGCTCTCTACTAAACGTCGCAAGCTGTTCCAAGAGAGAATTAGCATCCTTGGTCTTGGTTTAGAAGACCGCTTGGGCGATAGCATTGGGTTGCTGTCTGGTGGGCAACGACAAGCCGTTAGCCTTGTGATGGCGACGTTATCGGAGAGTAAGTTGTTATTGCTTGATGAACACACGGCTGCGCTTGATCCTCGTATGGCGGCGTTTGTTATCGACTTAACTAAACGTATTGTCGATGAGTTCGATTTAACCGTGATGATGGTGACGCATTCGATGAAAGACGCATTAGCATGTGGCGATAGGACCGTAATGCTTCACCAAGGTGAAATTGTGCTTGATGTGGCTGGAGAGCAGCGCGCTAACATGCAAGTACCAGACTTGTTGGATATGTTCTCCAAAGTGCGTGGTGAAGAGCTGGCAGATGACAGTCTCTTGTTGAACTAAGCGGTATCCGACAAGTCACTACGCCTACTAAGTGTGATCCTCCTTGGGAAAATTGGCTGATATGTCAACTCGCAAGGAGGATTTCTTGTCTCTAATTCTTCAATAACATAGTGGCATATCCGATGACGAGGAGTGCCCATAATGAACCTGCCATTTATTTTTCATAGTCAAACTATTGATGGTTTAGCTTTTAATGACGAGCAAATTACAGTCAGACTGAAAACCGAGACATTGGATTTTGATTCCGTCTATGTGCGTATTGAGCCGGACAATGAAGAATATCTGGTCGACATGGCTCAAGTAGGAACGGCTGGTGAATTATTACTATGGGAGGCATCGTTTCGACCAAATCAAGATCGAGATGTCACACATTATGTGTTTAAGCTCCTCAAAGACGGACAACAATACTGGCTCGATGCACGAGGCGTACAAAAGCGTATTCCACCCAAAGAGTTCCACTTTAAGTTGAATGTAGAGCATCAACCACCAAGCTGGGTCCAAGAGCAAGTTTTCTATCAAATCTTTCCTGACCGTTTTTCTGCTAGTAAAAGTGAGTCCGATATTCGCCACGCTTATGCTCAGTATGATTCTGCATCGATCGTCAAGCCGTGGGGAGACGCGGTAGGCTCTCACCAAAATACCGGGGCACGTGAATTCTTTGGCGGCGACCTCAAAGGTGTAGAACAAAAGTTGGACTATCTTGAACAGCTCGGCGTTACTGCGCTTTATTTCAATCCGATCTTTTCTTCACCAAGTAATCATAAATACGACACCACTGATTACTTCACTGTTGACCCTATGTTCGGCACCAACGATCAGTTTGCTGAACTGTGTGAGAAAATCCGTGGTAAGAATATGAAGATTGTCTTAGACGCGGTGTTTAACCACACGTCAGTGCATCATCCTTGGTTTGATATCCAACAAAAAGGAGAAGGAGCATATGGCAATCCGCAGTCAAAGTTCCGTGATTACTACTTTTTCGAAGGCGAAACCAATCACTACATTGGTTGGAAAGGCATTGGTAACTTACCGGTTCTGAACTTCGAAAATGAACAGGTGCGCGACTACATCTACCAAAGTGAAGAGTCTGTCATCAAGTACTGGCTGAAGCCACCGTACTTGGTTGATGGCTGGCGGTTTGATGTAATTCATATGCTTGGCGAAGGGGACGGCGCGAAAAACAATGCTCATTATGTGGCAGCGTTTCGTAATGCGACTAAGTCAGTAAAACCGAATGCTTATGTGTTAGGTGAGCACTTTTTTGAAGCAACGCAGTGGTTGCAAGGTGATCAAGAGGATGGGGCGATGAACTACTACGGTTTTGCTCATCCAGTCCGAGCTTTTATCGCACGACAAGACATTATGTACGATCCAATCAACATTGATGGTTTGGAGTTTAAAGCATGGTTGGACGAAGCCAGAGCAAAAATCCCATTTTCTAATCAGCTATCGCAGCTAAATCAACTCGATAGTCACGATACTGCTCGGTTTATCACATTGGTTGATGGTGATAAGCGTAAAATGAACATCGCGCTAGCAATGCTTATGACTTACGTTGGCACGCCTTGTATTTACTACGGGAGTGAAGTCGGTCTAGAAGGAGGTCTAGACCCGGATAATCGTCGCTGTTTTCCTTGGAATGAAATCGAAAGTTCACAATGGCTATCGCTTTACCAACAATGGATCAAGATACGTAAACAATGTAAGCCTTTACAGTCGGGCTGTATTCAATGGCTTCATTGCACTAACAACCAGTTGGCGTACGCACGTGTACTGGGTCGCGAAGCAGTCGTTGTTATGATTAATCTCAGTGGTAATGAATGTTCAATCGATTTACCTATGTGGCAACTGGGCTTGGAGGTTAGCCAAGTTATATCGTTGTTAGATGACACAGAACAGGTTGATTATAAAGGTCATATCTCTGTCAATATGTCGGCACAGAGCTGCAAATTATGGCGACTAAAGTGACACCACACTCTATATTGATTAAACTCCTTTAATATATAAACGGTCTCAAACAGCGCGCACACATTTGTTTGGTCTCTTGTTATCTGGTGCTGCATTGCATGCGTCACCAGATAACGAGTATCAATTTAATAGCAGTCATAAGAGACTATTGACCTTTCATATGCATGGTACTCAATGGTAAACCAAAGGCGATTTAGCCTCTCATTTGTCATCTTTTTTCCTCTGGCGTTATTTGTAGTGGTTTTACTCGTGACAACGAAAAATTACTATGATGCGGTTAACCGCTATATCGATTCTGAGTATTCGCGTATCGAGCGTGCAATGTCTCGCGGTATTAAAGTACTCACGGCTTTAGATTACAGCTTCACCAACTATACCAATTACGCTAACCCACTGTTTGAAGAACATAATTCTTTAGTCAAAGAAGGGCTTTGTTATCTTTGGCCTATAGATGTGTTATTACTCGAAAGTGTTTATAGTGAAGGGTTACCTGCGGTTGACCTTGATTATATGATCGTAGGGGACGAAAGCTTATGTCAGCAAGGTTCAACGATTAACCAGTTAGCTGAACAAAAGGCGGGTTTTGCGCCGTCATTGTCATTTCTGCACGATATTGAATCGCACATTGTTGGAATCCATTACATTGACAAGCGCGGTTACGTTATCTCCTCACCCGATACCTACGCAAAAAATTTCACAAGAGAGCTTTTGTCAACGCTAAAAGCCCGACCTTTTTGGCAAAAAACCGCGCAAGATAAAGTGAACATTACCTTGGCTGGACCAGGGCCTGTGTTGGACTCGATGGAAGGTCAAGTCATTAGTATGACGGTACCCGTCTATGAGAAAGGAGAACATCAAGGTGTTTTGTCTATTGATTTTGACATCAATACGCTCATGGCTTCGTCGCTAGGTCTTGTTGGTCAGTTTCATTTGGTTTCCAATTTACAATCCATTCCTTCAAACAGTACACGAATCAAACCAGTCGAATTAGAGCGATTGAGTGCGAATCACAGCATGTACTACGAGTACAACCTTTGGGATGAAGCTAAGAACCTAGCGGTTTTTGAAAAATACAGCCTTATTGTCGCACTATTTATTTACGTGCTGAGTACCGTCGTCTTGTTCTATGTGAATATGCATAGCGAGCGACGTTACTTTAAAGAACTGGCAGCAAGAGACCCAATGACCAGCTTATTGAATCGTCGAGGTATGCAAACCGTGTGGCGTAATAAGATGACAAAAAAACAGGTTGCTTTGGCAGTGTTCGATATTGATAACTTCAAGAAGATCAACGACACCTATGGTCATGATGTCGGTGATTCTGCAATTCAGCTTGTTGCAAAATGTATACGTGAAAATATTCGCCATACCGATGTTGCCTCAAGGTTTGGTGGCGAAGAATTCGTTTTAGCGATTTATGACGAAGATTCAGAAGGCATTAAACTCATTTTAGACAGAGTAAAAAAAGCCATAGATGAGCGCTCGACACGCGTAACGAAAGAAGGCTTTACGATCTCTGGCGGTGTGGTGTTTAGTAAAGAGAGCCGAGTAGAAAACTTTGATGAATTGTTTAAAGCGGCGGATGAAAAGTTATATCAAGCCAAAAGTACCGGCAAAAATAAGATCTGTTACTAGGATTTAGGTACAAAAAAGGACGAGATATTCGTCCTTTTTTGTGTTCGGGAGTTATGCAACCTGAGAGTTTAAGTCATCGCGGTAGCGTTGAATATGCTCAACAATTGGTGCGGCTTTGTTGAACGTTCTGATTTCTCTAAATAGGTCTTTTGCTTCAGGATAAGCCTGACGTAAGTAAGAGAACCATTGTTTTACGCGGTTTGGGTAATACAAGCCTTTATCGCCTTTCATCTCAAACTTGGAATAATAGATGAGCAACTCAACCACCTCGGGCCATGACATTGGCTGGTGGTTATGTTTTACCATATTGCCTAAGTTAGGGATATTGAAAGCGCCTCGGCACACCATCAAAGAGTTAACGCCAGTCGTTTCAATGCAACGTTGACCGTCTTCATAATTCCAAATTTCACCATTCGCTATCAGTGGGATATCGAAACGTTCGCGAATTTGGTTGATGTAATCCCATTTTATCTCAGAAGCTTTATAACCACCTTGTTTAGTACGTGCGTGTACGGTCAATTCATTTGCGCCAGCAGACTGAATGGCATCGACAATTTCAAAGCAATCTTCAGGGTTCTCCCAGCCAAGACGAATTTTTGCAGTTACGGGAATGGCTTCTGGAACGGCTTCTCGACAAGCTTTAACCACACGGTGAATGAGCTCAGGATGCTGAAGTAGAGCAGCACCACCTTTACTTTTGTTGACCATTTTGGCTGGGCAACCAAAGTTTATATCAATACCTCTGGCGCCAAGATTTGCCGCTTTAATTGCGTTCTCAGCCATCCAGTTTGGTTCTTGTCCCAACAATTGCACATGTACTGGCACACCAGATGCAGTCTGAGAACCTTGCAACAGCTCCGGGCATAAACGGTGAAATACATGATCGGGTAATAGCTGGTCGATTACGCGAACAAACTCCGTAACACACAGGTCATAGTCGTTTATCTCGGTCAGGATTTGGCGCATCAAATGATCTAAAACGCCTTCCATTGGGCCTAGTACTACTCGCATAGCTTGCCTAATACAGTTTGGTGGTAAAAAGGAGGGCGATTGTAGCGATGTAAGTTAAGTTTGTCATTAAAAGAGTCGAAGCGCCCAATGCAGTCAAACACACAACGTTAGGTTACGTGCTTTTGAGCTCTGAGGTATAATGCCGCCAAATTTATGGGAAACCAGATGTCATGCAATACACATTGATTGAAAAAGGTGAAGTTCACGTCGATGAATCTTGCCTATTTATCGAAGGCGCAGTGTTAGCTGCGAATCTGACGACAAAACCACTCGCTCCTGAAAAGTGGTTAGAGCCGCTATTAGGTGAGGGATTCAAAGCGATTCAACCAGCTGTGGAAGAGCAAATTCACAAGCAGCATAACCGAATTCAACGAAACGAATATTCCGTGCTAGAGCTAACAGGCAAAGATCCCGAACAACTTGCTGATTTTGCCGAAGGCTTTATGTCTGTTTGGCCAATGATTGAAGAACAGTGGCAGGACGTTGAGCTCAATGATGGATTACAGCGTATGCTGCAAGCATTACTGACCACTTTGATGCTGGCTATCGATGAGCCAGCAACGCAGCAACAGATGCGCGACGCAGGTATTGAAACGCCACCGGCCCTGACAGATTTAGTCGACCAGCTTGATTTAATGGTCGGTGAAGTCGCGCTGGGCGCGGATGAGTTGATGGTAGGCAATAAAGCTCAAAGCCTAAACCCATTCAAAGGTATCGGGCGCAATGATCCCTGTCCTTGTGAGAGCGGAAAAAAATTCAAGCAGTGCTGTGGTCAATCACGCGGCTAAAGCGAATCGCCGCGCTATCCACTTAACAAAAAGCCGACCAGATGGTCGGCTTTTTGTTAATTTTTACGCGTCAGTAGGATTAACGAATTGGATTAACGCGTTTTGCAGGGAAGAATTGTGCAATTACAATTAATGCCAAAGCGATTAAATTGCCTGCAAAAATTACGACTAACCATTGTGGCATTGATAAATCAAGGAACTGCCACACAACCTTAGAGCAATCACCATATGCTTCAAACATCCAAGGAACCCACTGATTGAGCGGAGCCCAGCTAGGGAATGTGACGAATAAATCGCAAGTCGCGAATGGTGATGGATTAAACTGGTAGTCAACGTGCTGCATCGCAAGTAACAAACCCTTGTAAGCACTTAATCCCCAGCCTATCAAACCTAGCCAGCGGAAAATTGGGTTCTTGGGTGCCAATATACCAACCATTGCAGCGACGCCCACTCCCATCATCGCGACTCTTTCATAAATACACATGACACATGGTGCAAGCATCATGACGTGCTGAAAATAGAGGGCACATGCTTCAAAGAAAACGACGAATAGCAGAAGCAGTAGCCACGATAAACGTCCCTTTGAAAACTGGTTAAGTGAATTTAAAATAGTCACGTTTTTGTTCCTGTCTGAAATAGAAAAAGCTCTGAATACTCAGAGCTTTTTATCGTGGATAAGTTTCCTAATCAACTCAAATTTTAGTGACCACCGGATACTACGGGAGTCAGATCACCACTATGAGGTAAAATCCAACCAGCTTCGTAGAAAGAAGCGGTTGCAGGCTCTAGGAAGAACATGATTCCCATCAGACCGACAATCGCAAGAACGACGGTGTAAGGCAGCGCCATGATAACCATTCGACCGTAAGACAGACGAATTAATGGAGCGAGAGCCGATGTGAGTAAGAATAGGAATGCCGCTTGACCGTTTGGCGTTGCAACAGAAGGCAGGTTAGTACCAGTATTGATTGCCACCGCCAGTAAGTCGAACTGATCACGAGTAATGAGACCCTCAATGAGTGCAGTTTTTACTTCATTGATGTAAACCGTACCAACGAACACGTTATCCGACACCATAGATAATAAGCCATTCGCCACATAGAACAGAGCTAGCTGGGTACCTTTATCTTCAACGGCAAGCACCGCATCGATGACTGGTTTAAATAGCTCTTGGTCAATGATTACGGCAACGATCGAGAAAAATACTGCAAGCAGTGCAGTGAAGGGCAGGGCCTCTTCAAACGCTTTCCCCATGGAGTGCTCTTCAATTACACCAGTAAATGCGGTCGCTAAAATGATCACAGAAAGGCCAATTAAGCCGACAGCCGCTAAGTGCAAAGCGAGTGCAACGATCAACCAAACCGCAATAAGACCTTGAACCCAGAGTTTTGCGACATCTTGATTTGTTCGCGTTTTACGCTCTTCACGGTCAAAATCGACGAGGATCTGACGAACGTTGTTAGGAAGCTTCGCGCCGTAGCCAAACACTTTAAGCTTTTCAACTAAAGCACAAGTGATGAGACCACAGAAAAATACAGGGAGTGTCACTGGAGACATACGGATTAGGAATTCACCAAATAACCAACCCGCTTGGTCTGCAATAATTAAGTTTTGAGGTTCACCAACCATCGTGGTTACGCCACCTAAGGCAGTACCTACACCAGCATGCATCAACAAAGAGCGCAAAAAGGCACGATAGTTTTCTAGGTCATCACGCGTTAGTTCAGTGATCGTGTCATCTTGTGTATGGTCATGGTCACCGATAGGGTTACCAGACGCCACTTTGTGATAGATAGAGTAAAAGCCGATCGCCACGCTGATAACAACGGCGATAACCGTCAAGGCATCCAAAAACGCAGACAAAAATGCCGCAGCAAAGCAGAACGCGAGTGATAGTAGGGTTTTAGAGCGAATGCCAAGTAAAATTTTGGTAAAAATGAACAGCAATAGCTGCTTCATGAAGTAGATGCCCGCAACCATAAATACCAGAAGTAGCAGTACTTCGATATTTGCTACTAATTCGTGCTTAACTTGCGCAGGGCTAGTCATGCCGATAGCAATGGCTTCAATAGCAAGTAAACCGCCAGGTTGTAATGGGTAGCATTTTAATGCCATTGCTAGCGTGAAAATAAATTCAGCGACCAACAACCATCCAGCTACAAATGGGTTTATTAGGAAGAATACAATCGGGTTAATTATTAAGAAGGCTATAATGGCAACTTTGTACCAATCAGGCGCTTTACCAAGGAAGTTCTTGATAAAAGCGTTTCCGAGCGATATCGGCATGATAATTCTCTTTATAACAAAATTATGAATAGACACTACAATAGTGCTTAAGTATCTGTTTGTTAGACTTATTAACTAGTCTTTAAAAACAATAACTTAGTAAAACAACAATCCTTTGTTTATTGTAGTCTTGCCAAGTTACTTCCCCTGAACTCAAGCACCGCTCACTTTCGACCGCAAACTCTACACTCAGGCATTTATTAGTCAATAACAAAACGTGATGCTACCGACTAAAATGACTTTTTAAATGTAATAACGCGATCAAAACGGCGTTACTATACCATGAAAGTCTTAAAAAAATCCTCTTGGATTTTAAATGACGGTCAGTGACGAGAAAAGGCAAATTAAGAAAGAATATTAACTGTGATATACAAAGTAATTTTTCATATTTTGAATATAAAAATGTGACACGGTTGTCTTTATTTCTCCGAGATTTGTGAGCTGTTTAATTAAATGAAAATTCATATTTTACTGCTTTCGCTCGCATGTTAGAGCCTCTTAAATTGACACAACATATAGAGTATTAACTCTATGTTATGGAGTCGTTTCCACTATTGATCGTAAATTTTCTCAAACCGCTAAGTAGTGGTATGATGAGTAGTATCGACCCTCAGAAATCAATATTGGATAAAAAGTAGAATGGTCATAAAGGCGAAAAGCCCTGCGGGATTCGCAGAAAAATATATTATCGAGAGCATTTGGAACGGCCGTTTTCCTCCAGGCTCAATTTTACCTGCTGAGCGCGAGCTGTCCGAACTGATTGGTGTTACTCGAACGACTTTAAGAGAGGTTCTTCAACGACTAGCCCGTGACGGATGGTTGACTATCCAGCACGGCAAACCTACGAAAGTTAACCAATTTATGGAGACCTCTGGTCTGCATATTTTGGATACTTTAATGACGCTAGACGTTGATAATGCGACAAACATTGTAGAAGATCTGCTTGCGGCACGTACCAACATCAGTCCTCTCTTTATGCGCTATGCATTTAAAGCGAACAAAGAGAGCTCTGAGCGTACAATTAAGAACGTAATCGAATCTTGTGAAGCTTTAATGAATGCGGCTTCCTGGGACGAATTCATCGCTTCCTCGCCGTATGCTGAAAAAGTTCTGCAGAATGTGAAAGAAGATAACGAGAAAGATGAAGCGAAGCGTCAAGAAATCTTGATTGCTAAAACGTTCAACTTTTACGATTATATGCTTTTCCAGCGCCTAGCATTCCATTCAGGAAATCAAATTTACGGTTTGATCTTTAATGGTTTGAAGAAGCTCTACGATCGTGTCGGTAGCTACTACTTCTCAAATCCAGCTTCTCGTGAGCTAGCTCTGAAGTTTTACCATCAATTGCTCGAAACTTGTGAAAGTGGCCAGCGTGAGCAACTACCAGTAGTGATTCGTCATTATGGTATGGAAAGTGCGTTGATCTGGAACGAAATGAAAAAGCAATTACCAACGAACTTCACGGAAGACGACAGCTAAGCGCTGACAAGTTGGATAAACGAAAACCGCAGTGCCTTAGGCCTGCGGTTTTTTTGTTTTTATTTATAAGTCGGCGACGGACCTAGCACCAATAATAAGGCATGGAACGTTTATCCTGCTAGCGAGAGTCTGGGTAACGGTAGATATAATGACTCTACGACATCTGAAAGGACATGGTCGTAAGTATTGAAGATGGTCAATGACAAGTCCGATGTGACGCCATAAAGCTCTGCTTCTGTTAAGTCGACATGACTCCCTGTCACGTATTCATTTAGCGTCTGTATTGAGCGCGTGGAAGCAGGAGAGGTAATGCTAAGTGGAGCGATAACCGCTAGTTGGTTTAGCTTACGCATCATGACCGATGCATAGTTTTTGAAACGCTCATTTCCGCCTTGCTCTCCTAAATCTTGAATGCTGATTCGTAACTGAGTCAGGGTCTCCAAGCTATCCATAATGTTTTGCCAGTTCATGTGATACTCATTATGCAAGTCATCTCTTTGCTCAACCGCTAGCCATGCGATGGTTACTTCATCCATCAAAAACAAGCAATGACGAATTAACTTACCATGCTCCATCTGGTTTCTTGCAACACTATGGTCATTCCATTGTTCAAGTAGTTTCCCTACTTTAATCTGTAATACGCGATACATGGGTTTGTTTTCAAACCGTGATGTTTCGACTAAAAGATGCAGCTTGTTAGTCAGAGCATCATGAAGAGCGTCCAATTTTTGTTGATCGTTTTGTTGAAATTGAAGCGAGTAGTGAGTAGCAGCTCGGTGGTGTCTCAGAAGGTGAACAACATCTCGCAACAATGTTAACAGCTGATATTTGCGCGCATGTTGCTGCTCTCGTTTAGAAGATAAGTGATATATTCCGGCTAAAATAGCGATGGACAATAGTGTGGAAATCAAAACAAACATAACCAACTCCTTGTTAGTGTTTGGACCTAACAAGGAAGATTGCAGTTTTGATGCCAAACAAAAACTCAATTTAAACAATTGGTTATATTGAATGTTCTTTTTGAATGGTCGTTGTTGGTGCATGGATTCACCAAATTTGTGAATATGGTTGATTATTCGGTGTCGATGCTTGGTGTACGCGTTATTCTTTGTGAGTCACATATTGATTACTTTTTAGTCTGATTCAAGTCACAATGTTTAGAAATTAAAATATTCGAACACTTCATATGATATAAGTTGTCTATTTTGTTGATTGTTCGAGGTAATTAATTTGTCTAATAAATTCGACCTATGCTTCAGTACTCACTCAAAGATAACGCTCCCTATCGATACAAATGATGAGGATAGGTACCTTCAGTTTCGTAAGGACAACCCACATATATTTGGTAGTTTTATTCCCGCAGGTACTCCTTTCATACTGAACGAAGGCTCTGTGATCAACATAGCTAAGTTGCGTAGCGAGAGACCTGATATAGCTTGTGCTCTTGATACTGTAAAAAGTTGGTCACAAGAAACCAAAAGAAATGTAGCCAATCTAACAAGTGAGTTTGGCGATGAAAACTTACAAGCGGTAGCCCTCCTCTATGAAAAAGAGATTAAGCCTTTTTAGATGCTACTAATCATACTATGGGGGGGGGGAAATCGATGAGTATACTGCAGCAGGTGCTGCCGCTACGGCGGTTAATGAAAAGCAAGTCAGATTGAGTAATTTCGGGAAAGCTTTGCTCAAATATCAAAATGCCTTACTAGATGTACGTACAGCCTCACGAAATGGTGCGCAGAAAAAGGAGCTTGTGAAGCTTGGATATAGAGTTAAAGAAGCTCATAGTTCTTTGAATGCAAAATTTACAAAAGAACTTGCCCATCATGCAGGGCGAATTAAAAGTAGCCGCGGTAACATTTGGAGCAACCCGAATAGGGCTGTCAATATCGCGCGAAGCGGTAGGGATATAACTAAGTTACATTTAACATCTATAGCTAACATCCGCTCAATTCGATTTCTTGAACAAAGCTCTAGTATTGTGGGTAAAAAGATCATCATGATTGATGCTGGTGTTCGCTTTAACAATGTTCGAAATGCCAAGAATAACGGAGAAAATTGGCAAAAAAGAGCAGCAATGGAAGTTGCAGGGTTTGGTGCGAGCAACGCTGCTGGCGTTTGGACTACATCCAAAGTGATTGTATCTGGAATGGGAGTCGCTTTGGCTGCTGGCCCATTTGGAGTAGTAGTATTAATAGGTGTTGGTTTAGGGGCTGGTTATGCGGCTGCAAAAATGGGTGATTGGTTTGGGCAAGGTTTAGCAGAAAAAACCTATGAAACTAGCTCTAAAGTAAATTGGTTTTAAAGGAGTAGTTGTGTTTTGTTTCGATCTTATAGTGATGATTGTTGGTTGGACATGGTTACTGAGCACATTGGTTTTTATTCGTGTATCAGCAAAGCGGATTGAGACAAAAATATTGCAGGATGGTCATGATCCAATTGGCTGGGACAGAAATGGGTGGGGTTTTAGATTTCCCATGTACGCCTCAGTGTTGATGCGAGGTAAACCTGCGAAAGTATCGCTGGTAGAAGACAAACTTATTCTAAAGTACGCGACGGTCTTTGACCGAGTGCTTGCGTATATTGTCACAATAAGCTTCGTGATGGCACTTGCTTTGGGAGCAGTAATGGGGTTGGGGCCTGAAGAGTACTGAGTGAAAACCAGTTAAGCGCAGGGCTCTGTAGAACGGTGAATACAAGCCTAGTTGAAAAGCCAAATCCTAGTAAAGGGAACAAAGTGTTTTATTTTAATATTGTAAACATTATTGTTGGATGCACTTGGCTAGTGAGTACCTTGTTTTTTATTCGTATATCGGTAAAGCGGATTGAGAAAAAGATGTCGAAGGATGGTCATGGCCCTGTCGGTTGGGATAGAGATACCTGGGGGGTTAGATTCCCAATGTATACTACAGTTTTAATGCGAGGCAAGCCTGCGAAAGTATCACTTGTAGATGATCAGTTAATACTAAAATACGCAACGACATTTGATCGAGTTCTCGCTTTTGTAGTCACGATCAGCTTTGTACTTTTCCTTGCATGTGGCGCGATTATTACTTGGGGTCCAGAAGAATTCTCTTTGTAGTACAATCAAGCTTAATCGATAAGCTTAACTGCGAGAAAAGGCTTAACTGATTTAGTTAAGCCTTTTCAATAAAGATACTTACATTACGCGCATACCAGGTTGAGCGCCTTCGTGTGGCTCAAGGATCCACAGGTCACTACCACCAGGGCCTGCCGCTAGGATCATACCTTCAGACATACCAAACTTCATCTTACGAGGTTTTAGGTTTGCAACCATTACCGTTAGTTTGCCTTCTAGCTCTTCAGGTTTGTAAGCTGACTTGATGCCAGAGAATACCTGACGAGTTTCACCACCGATGTCCAATTGGAACTTAAGCAGTTTGTTGGCTTTTGGTACTTCTTCACAAGAGATGATACGAGCGATACGCATATCTACTGCAGCAAAAGCATCGAACTCAATCTCTTCAGCGATTGGCTCTTTGTCTAGCTCAGTTTCGCTAGCCTTGTTCTTTTCCGCTTCTGCTTTCTCTTTCGCCGCCATTTCTGCCGCCGCATCTTCTTTAGATGCTTCGATCATCGCTTCAACATTCTTCGGATCGATACGGTTGAACAGTGCTTTGAACTTAGTGATCTCGTGGTCTGTTAGTGGAGCAGCGATGTTTTCCCAAGTTAGCTCTTGGTTTAGAAACGCTTCAGTACGCGCAGCTAGCGATGGCATTACTGGTTTCAGGTAAGTCATCAGTACGCGGAACAGGTTGATACCGACAGAACAGATGTCTTGTAGTTCCTGATCTTTGCCTTCTTCTTTTGCTACAACCCACGGTGCTTTTTCATCAACGTATTGGTTAGCTTTGTCTGCCAATGCCGTGATTTCACGGATTGCACGACCAAACTCACGCGTTTCGTAAAGCTCAGCGATACGGTCAGCAGCAGCAACAAATTCGTTGTAAAGTTCAGGCTCAGCAAAGTTGTCAGACAGTTTTCCTTCAAAACGTTTCGCGATGAAACCTGCGTTACGAGATGCCAGGTTAACGATCTTGTTAACAACGTCAGCGTTTACGCGCTGAGTGAAGTCTTCAAGGTTAAGATCTAGATCGTCGATACGGCTGTTTAGCTTCGCAGCGTAGTAGTAACGTAGACACTCAGGGTCTAGGTGCTCTAGGTAAGTGCTTGCTTTTACGAACGTACCTTTAGACTTCGACATTTTTGCGCCGTTTACGGTTACGTAACCGTGTACGAATACGTTGTTAGGCTTGCGGAAGCCAGAACCTTCTAGCATTGCTGGCCAAAATAGGCTGTGGAAGTAAACGATGTCTTTACCGATGAAGTGGTACAGCTCTGCTGAGCTGTCTTTTTTCCAATACTCGTCGAAATCTAGGTCGTCGCGCTTGTCACATAGATTTTTGAAAGAGCCCATGTAGCCGATAGGCGCGTCTAGCCATACGTAGAAGAATTTGTTCTTCTCACCAGGGATCTCGAAGCCAAAGTATGGTGCATCACGTGAGATATCCCACTGCTGCAAGCCAGATTCGAACCATTCTTGCATTTTGTTCGCTGTTTCAGCTTGTAGCGAGCCAGAGCGAGTCCACTCTTTTAGCATGCTTTCAAACTGAGGCAGGTCGAAGAAGAAGTGCTCTGAATCTTTCATTACTGGCGTTGCACCAGAAACCGCAGATTTAGGATTGATCAGTTCTGTTGGGCTGTAAGTCTCACCACAGTTGTCACAGTTGTCACCGTACTGGTCTTCAGACTTACATTTTGGACAGGTACCTTTTACGAAACGGTCCGGTAAGAACATCTCTTTTTCTGGATCGAACAGCTGAGAGATAGTGCGGCTAGAGATAAAGCCATTTTTCTTCAACTCAAGATAAATGTGTGACGCTAGCTCACGGTTCTCATCTGAGTGTGTGCTGTGGTAGTTATCAAAGCTGATATCAAATCCAGCGAAGTCTTTTTGGTGCTCTTCGCTAACTGCGGCAATCATTTCTTCAGGAGTAATACCCATCTGTTGCGCTTTAAGCATGATTGGCGTGCCGTGAGCATCGTCAGCACAGATGAAGTTTACAGTGTTGCCGCGTAGGCGTTGGTAACGAACCCAAATGTCCGCTTGGATATGCTCAAGCATATGACCAAGGTGGATCGAACCGTTAGCGTACGGAAGGGCACAAGTTACCAGCATTTTCCTTGACGGAAAGTTTTTTGGATCGTTTGCCATACTTAATATTCGCTTTTCTTGATAGGTATAAATAAATTTTGATGGATAATACTACCCCATGAACTGACTAACTCCAAGGTGTCAAACTGCGGAATGCCTTAGTTTTTTTGGGGTTCTGGTTGCGCCTGGACGGTGGTAGCATGACATCTAAAAGGAGGGCTTATGCATCAGTTCACTTCAAAACAAGATTTTTGTCACTGGTTTAACCAATTCCAACATCCACAGTTGGTGGAAAACTGGGCAGATATTCATGGCGCAATTTCGATTACGACACAGGGTTCTATTGATATAACGTTGCCATTCGCAAGTAATGAGCTTCAAACCGTACTGCATGACTGGATCAAACAGCAGCAAGCCTCGGGTAAAGTGGCTGAATTCCCATTTAATATTCGCCTTGGAGTTAAAGCTTTAGAAACTCAAGTGGCTAACTCGGTTAAGGGTGTTAAGAACATCGTTGCCGTCAGTTCTGCGAAAGGTGGCGTTGGTAAATCTACTACCGCAGTTAACTTAGCGTTGGCGATTGCTCAATCTGGGGCGAAAGTGGGATTGTTGGATGCAGATATCTATGGTCCGTCTGTACCTATGATGTTGGGGCAAGAAGATGCTAAACCAGAAGTTCGTGATGGCAAGTGGATGGAACCCATTTTTGCTCACGGCATCTATACTCATTCTATCGGTTATTTGGTGGATAAATCAGAAGCGGCGATATGGCGCGGTCCAATGGCTTCAAAAGCGTTGTCGCAGTTATTAACTGAAACAGATTGGCCAGATTTGGATTATTTGGTGATTGATATGCCGCCAGGTACGGGGGATATTCAATTGACTCTGTCACAACAAATTCCGGTAACAGGTAGCGTGCTAGTCACAACACCGCAAGATTTAGCCCTTGCCGATGCAAGGAAGGGAGCGGCAATGTTTAACAAAGTCCATGTCCCGGTTATTGGTGTTGTGGAAAACATGAGTTATCACATTTGTAGTCAATGTGGCGCGAAAGAGCATATTTTTGGTATGGGCGGAGCTGAAAAAATGTCGCAAGAATTTGGCTTAGCATTGTTAGGACAAATTCCGCTTCATATCTCTATGAGAGAAGATATTGACGCTGGCGTGCCAACGGTAGCAAGACGCCCAGAAAGTGAGCATGCAGGGTATTATAAGCAACTTGCAGATCGCGTATGTAGCACGATGTTTTGGCAAGGCAAAGCAAAACCAGATGCGATTAGCTTTACAATGGTGAACTAAGTTTACTATGCCTGTTGGTTGATAATTGCACATTTTAACGTTTGCTCGGAGGTTAATCCTCTGAGCAGGCAGAAACTTATGACTAAACCCTAATTCCAACTAGTAACTATGGGGTGAACTCCCTATAATCAGGCAGTTTATCTTTTTATGTGACTAGAAATCATCATCGGGTGCAAACTAATGTCTGATAATAATCAATGCGTCATCGTAGGTATTGCTGGCGCTTCTGCTTCTGGAAAAAGTCTGATCGCGAGCACTATTTATAATGAGCTTCGCGCGAAAGTAGGCGATCATCAAATCGGTGTCATCACGGAAGATTGCTATTACAACGACCAAAGCCACCTAAGCATGGAAGAGCGAGTAAAGACGAACTACGATCACCCGAGTGCGTTGGACCACGACCTACTGTGTGAGCACCTAGAAAAATTGGTACGTGGTGAAGCAGTAGAAGTGCCTGAGTACAGCTACACTGAGCACACAAGAACAATTAACACCACCACAATGACACCTAAAAAGGTGATCATTCTAGAAGGTATCCTTCTTCTTACAGACCCTCGTCTTCGTGATTTGATGCATGCGACAGTATTTATGGACACACCGTTAGATATTTGCTTGCTTCGCCGTGTTAAGCGTGATGTGGAAGAACGAGGCCGAACTATGGAGTCTGTTCTTAAGCAATACCAACAAACAGTACGTCCGATGTTCATGCAGTTTATCGAACCTTCTAAGCAATATGCGGACATTATTGTTCCTCGCGGTGGTAAAAACCGTATCGCAATTGATGTATTAAAAGCTCACATTGCAAGACTTTTGAAAGCTTAAGCCTATAGACGGCTATATCGCTTTATTTTTAGGAGAAGAAGTGGCACCTTAAGTGCCACTTCTTTTTTTGTTTTTAAATTAGTCAGTTGCAGGTTAAAACCAGACACTTTTCACGCTTTTGTGGAACTGTCAGCGGCAAATGGAGTCTGCGCTTATAATTGTAAAAACACTCGAGCAAGGAAAAACAAATGAAGAAACTGCTCTTAATTCTAGCAATACCGATTGTGGTCATTTTGGTCGCAATTTTAGCGTTAACCATCTTCGTCAATCCGAATCAGTTTAAACCCCTTATTGTTGAGCAAGCGCAAAAGCAAACGGGATTAGAGTTGGTGATTGAAGGGGATATCAGTTGGCAATTTTTCCCATCAATTGGCTTTGAGTTGGGACATACAGAATTGCGAAACCCACAAGGCTTTAGTAAACCCAATTTATTCAAAGTTGATACCGTTGGTGTAGACATCTCTGTTATGCCACTTTTTAGTCAACAGCTTGAAATTGGAAACGTCACGCTTGATGGTGCTGAGTTCTACATTGAAACCAAGAAAGATGGCAGCAAGAATATTGATGCATTGACGAAAGCCCAAACACAACAAGCAGAACAAGAGAGCAATGCTGCGCCTACGCAAAATGGTGAAACGCAAACTTCTGGTTCTGATTGGAGTATTAATCTTGCTGGCGTTACGGTTTCTAACGGTTCATTAGAAATGCAGGATAAGCAAGCCGGTAGTTACACCAAACTTTATGATATTTCATTAAACCTTTCCGAATTCGCTTTTGACAACTGGACAACGGCTGATTTTGGCGTGAAGGGCGAAATGAACGACCAAAAGTTCACCGCGAAAGGTCAGGCAGACTTTAAGCTAGAAAAAGGTTTGGCAAACTACGCGCTAAAGAACATCAACTTTGATGCGACATACTCTGACCCTGCCAATAAAATTGAATCGGCAACGATCGGTTTAGACACGTTTGAATTCGATAAAGTAAATAACCTGACTTATGCCATTAAGGGTGACGCTGGTGGTATGAAGTTAGATATGCAGGGTGCTGGTCAACTTAGCGTGGACAAGGCTATCAGCAAAGTACAGTTGGATAAGTTAACTCTTAAATCGACTTTTGAGGGTGATGCTTTACCTCAGTCCCCGATGAAAGTCGACATGGTGTCTGATCTGTCTTTCGACCTAACGAAAAACCATCTGAGTTTTGTTCTAGAGAAGTTAACAGCGAATGCTATCGCCCTAGATGGTAAGGCAGATGTGACACTCGGTGATATTCCTAAAGTACGCTTTGCTCTCCATAGCCCCAATATCGATCTTGATGAGTTTTTAGGGTTAGATAAGCAAGCTGCCGAAGGTAATAAGCCTGCTTCTGGTGGCGAGAGTGCTCCTGCCGGACCTGAGGTTGAGCCTGATTTGTCTGCGTTGAAAACGTTAGATGTAAAGGGTGACATTACCATCGACAAATTCAAAGCGGCAAATGCGAAGATGGAAGCGGTAAAAACGAGCTTCACTGTAAATCGTGGCGTGTTTGAGCTTACATCTTTTAGTTCGAAGTTGTACCAAGGCTCAATCTCAGCGACAGCGAAGTTAGATGCACGCCAATCACCAGCGACTTACAGTGTTAAAAAGTCAATCAAAGGCGTGAAAGTTCAACCGCTACTTATAGACGTTGCTGAAAACGACAAACTTGAAGGGACAGGTAACATTGATGTGAATGTTACAGGTAAGAGTCTCACGCCTACCGGTATCAAGAAGAATCTATCTGGTACGGTTGTTATCAACTTTGCTGACGGTGCGGTGAATGGCATCAACGTTGCTCAGTTGATTCGTGAAAACTATGCGAAATTTAAAGGGCAAAAAGTTGAAGGCACCAATGAAGCTAAGAAAACAGACTTCAGTGCGATGACGGCGACATTGAAACTCAACAAAGGTGTTGTATCAACGGATAATATGCAAGCTCAGTCTCCATTGTTACGTGTTCGTGGTAAAGGTACCGCAAACTACATTAATGAAACAGTCGACTTTACTATCAGCACGTCAGTTGTAGGCAGCCTAGAAGGCCAGGGCGGTAAAGATATAGATGAGCTGAAAGACATCACGATTCCAATCAATGTGTCTGGTAAGTGGGCAGAACCTAAATTCAAGCTCGTATTCGATGATGTTCTGAAGCAGAAAGCTCAGAAAGAAATCGATCGTGGCGTAGAGAAGCTAACGGACAAAATCAAAGACGAGAAAACCAAAGATGCGGTCGATGGTTTATTGAAGAATCTTTTCAACTAACCGTGCGTGAAAATCAAAAGGGTTGGCATTTTGCCAACCCTTTTTAAATTACTCTGCGAGTGTTACCAATCGACGCCTTTGAGGGCTTTTACGCCAGATTCAAATGCGTGCTTTACATTTTTCACTTCAGAAACGGTATCGGCCATTTCAATCAGGGTTCGATGTGCGCCACGCCCAGTAATAATAACCGACTGCATTTTAGGTCTGTTGCTCAGTGCTTCGACCACTTCGTCTAAGTCGATGTAGCCGTAGCTCACCATATAAGTTAGCTCGTCAAACAAGATGACATCGATAGAGTCGTCTTGCAGCATGCGCTTACATTCTTGCCATACGCCTTGCGCTGCTTCGGTATCAGCGGCTTTGTTTTGAGTTTCCCACGTAAAGCCGGTTGCCATTACTTGGAATTCAACGCCGAGTTTCTCAAGTAGGTTGCGCTCACCGTTGTCCCAAGTACCTTTAATAAACTGCGCGACAGCACAATTCAAACCATGACCCACTGCGCGTGCGATCGTACCGAATCCTGATGTCGATTTACCTTTACCATTTCCGGTAATGATCAGTAGCAGACCTTTTTCCTCTTGAGCAGCAGCGATTTTTGCGTCTACCTGTTCTTTGACTTTTTGTTGGCGAGCTTTATGGCGTGCTTCTTTATTTTCTTCGATAGACATAATACTTCCTCAATTCCTTTTCGTGCTGTGCCCAAGCTAATTTGGGTTCATTGATTTATCTCGCTATGATAGACCAACATATCGTGAAGAAAAACCACCGATAATTCAGGGAATAAAATGAAGAAAATACTTGTTGTTTGTATGGGAAACATTTGTCGGTCACCAACTGGAGAGGCAGTGTTAAGAGCGAAAGCTCAAAAGCTAGGCGTTGAAGTAGAGGTTGATTCGGCAGGTACAATTGGCTACCACGCAGGAAACCGACCGGATTCAAGAGCGATGGCAGCAGGAAAGCAGCGAGGTTATTCTTTTAAAGGAATGCAAGCGCGCCAAGTCACCATTGATGACTTTGAAAAGTTTGACCTTATATTAGCCGCAGATAAAGCAAATTTGGCCGATTTATTGGATATTTGTCCGTTGAAGTATCGACACAAAGTATCGTTATTTTTAAGTCATTCTGAGTCAGTTTACGACGAAGTCCCGGACCCATATTATGGTGGGGAAGATGGCTTTGAACTGGTGCTTGATTTAATCGAAGAGGCATCAGACGCAATTTTGAAGAAGCTATAATCGCCGTGCTTGAAGACAATAGAAAAAGGGATGAGCTCAGCTCATCCCTTTTTATTCGTGTTAACCCGCTAGTATGTCGGTTGCGACTTTGTAGCTTGGGTCTTCCTTCACGTTAATTTCAACCAAGCTGCCAGCTTTGTCCAAAAGTTTACGACAATCTGGGCTTAGGTGACGAAGGTGTAGCGTTTTACCTTGAGCATTGTAACGCTCAGCCAGTGTTTCAATGGCTTCAATTGCAGAGTGATCAGTCACGCGAGAGTCTGCAAAATCGACAATCACATCTTTTGGATCTTCAGGCGCGTTAAACAACTCCAGGAAGTTAGCCGCAGAGCCAAAGAAAATAGGGCCGTGAATCTTGTACTCTTTTGAACCTTCCTCGTTTAAGCACGTGTCGGCATAGATGTGCTTAGCGTGTTGCCATGCAAACATTAATGCAGAAACGATAACACCAACCGCTACGGCAACAGCAAGGTCAGTAAGAACAGTAACAACGGTCACAAGAACAATAACGAAGAAGTCTTGCTTCGGTACGCGGCGTGCTAGCTTAAATGTTGCCCATTCGAATGTACCAATGACAACCATGAACATCACACCAACCAGAGCAGCGAGTGGGATCATTTCAATTAGCGAAGATGCGAATAAGATAAACATCAATAGAGCGATAGCCGCAACGATACCAGATAGACGACCACGACCACCTGAGTTTACGTTGATCATCGACTGACCAATCATCGCACAACCACCCATTGCGCCAAACACAGAGCACGTCATGTTTGCCATACCTTGACCGATACATTCGCGGTTAGATTGACCACGAGTATTCGTCATCTCATCTAAAACTGTCAGTGTTAGTAGAGATTCAATTAGACCAATGGCCGCGAGAATGATCGCGTATGGAAGAATGATTTGTAGTGTCTCTAGTGTAAATGGTACCGCAGGAATAGAGAAGGTTGGTAGTGAACCTGCGAGTGTTGCAGCTTCATCACCAGACATTGTACGCAGGAAGTCAACAACAGTGCGAGTTTCCAGATCCAAGCCAACCACTAAAGCCGTCACCGTTACGATCGCAACAAGTGAAGAGGGTACAGCTGTTGTGATTTTTGGTAGAAAGTGAATGATTGCCATAGTCAGCGCAACCAAACCAAGCATTAGCAGCATCTGGTCTTGTGGTAGCCAAGTAAGCATGCCGTTGATGTCTGGCGCTTTAAACTGACCCAACTGAGCTAGGAAGATAACAATAGCCAGACCGTTCACAAAACCGATCATCACAGGGTGAGGTACGATACGGATGAACTTACCCAATTTAAACATACCAGCGGCAATTTGAAGAATACCAGCGAGCATGATGGCTGCGAATAGGTACTGGACACCGTGAGTCGCGACAAGCGAAACCATTACGACTGCCATGGCACCTGTTGCACCAGAGATCATGCCAGGACGACCACCGAAAATGGAAGTAATAAGACCAACGATGAATGCAGCGTAAAGACCGACCATCGGATCTACGCCTGCGACGAACGCAAATGCGACAGCTTCAGGAACCAATGCTAGCGCAACGGTTAAGCCTGATAGCACATCATTTTTTACGGAGTGCTTAGAAAATTGGGGAAATTCGAACATGTTTGTTTTTAAGTTCTCTTTGCAATGAGTTAAACCCGACACATATTCGTATTTGCACAAGCCACTGGAAGGTTGAATTTTAATCAAACATTGCAGTGTAAACCGTAGTATTAAAAGAGCAGCATCAGAATGGTGTCGAAAACTTGAGTCGGCGCATGCTACCGAAAAGTGTGATTAAGTTCAAGAATGATACGAATAATGGCGTACAAATGTGATCACGAATTGGTATTTATATGAACAATTTATTGGGCAAATATGAAGATAAAAAAGGCTACCAGATGGTAGCCTTTAATTTATTTATGCCGTTAAGCAGTTGAACGTAATGATTTAGCCTAGTTAAAGTTAGGCTTTGTCATCTCTGCCGATGCACGGTTTTTAGCCACTTGGCTACCAGCACCTTTAGCTTGGTAACGTTCGGTTTTGAACGGTGCTGCTGCAACCGTGATTTCGCGTAGCTCTTGAGGGCCAGGTGCTTTCGTCATCGGTGCGCTAGCGTTTAGCTTAGCCGCAACTTTAATGGCTTTGACTTTAGGCTCTGGTTTATCTACTGGCGCTTCGGCCGCAATCTCTTTTTCTGCTTCGACGATAGGCTCTTCAGTAGGTGCCGTTTCTACAATGGCATCAACCGGTTCAGCATGTTCAGTTACAGGAGTTTCAACGATAGGCTCTACCGATGCTGTTTCTATTACTGCTGATTCAGCTTTTTCTGTGATTACTGTTTCCACAGCAGGTGCTTCCACAACGGGTGCTTCTACTACTGGAGCTTCCACTTTCGCTTCAACGGTTTCTTGAACCTTGTGTTCAACAACTGGCGCATCTGTTACGACAGGCTGCTCGCGACGAATAATCACTTTACCCATTGCCATTTCTGGACAAGCAAAGCCACCTTGGATTGCAGGTACTGCTGCTACAGCTTCTTCCTTAACTCGCTCTTCCTTCTTAGGCGCTGGTTTCGGAATGTAACGTGGCATTACTTTACCCATAGCCATTTCAGGAGAAGCGACACCTCCCTTACGTAGGCGGAATGGGTTAGGGCGGCGATCACGGCCACGGCGACGACGCTGGCCGCTTGCACGCAGGTGACGTGGCGAACGACGATTACGACGTTGCTTAGACTCTGCTTGCTTGTTGTCTTGCTGTGCCTCTACCGCTGCTTCTGTTGGCTTTTCAACTTTAGCTTCAACCGTTTCTTGAGTCTTAACCGCTGTTTCTTCGGCTTTCTTCTCAATAGCTTCTTGGTCCTTAACGCGTACAGACTTGTTCAATTTGCGACGTTGGCGGCGCTCTTTCACTTTTTCTGCTTTCGCATTTTGCTGCTTCGGTTTGCTCTCTTCTGGTTTTGTTTCAGTACGAGCTTCCGCTGCTAGCTGCAGACCTTTTTCCGCTACTTTTGCGTTTGCTTTCTGCTCTTGGGCTTTATCTGCCTGTTGAGCTTTAGGTTTACGCTTTTGGTTACGGCTTTGCGGTTTATTTGTTTGTTGTTGAGCTTCGTTTTGCTCATTAGCCTGCTCATCACGAGGCTTACGACGACGTCGGTTATCGCGATTGTCGCGGTTATCACGATTATCACGCTGGTTGTTATTGCGACGACGATCGTTGCGATCACGTTTGTTACGTCGATTATCGCGATTTGGTTTTTTCTCTTCCTGAGGTTTCTGTTCTTCTTTTGTTTCTTCAGAACCACCGAATAGGAAGCTACCAAGTGCTTTAAACAGACGGCTGAACAATCCAGGTTTCTCTTCTTGTTCAACGTTTTGTTCTTTCTTCTTCGCCTCAGGAGCTGGTTTAGCTGCTGGTGCAGGTGCGGTTTGAGACGGAGCAGCAAAGCCTTTAAGAACTGGCTCTTCAATTCGTTTTGGTTTTACGTCAACTTCCGCTGGCTCTTTACCTTCTGCTTCTTTCATTGCTTCCAGTTTCTTAGGAAGTAAGTAAGAAATCAGATCGAACTCTTCGCCTTCACGAACACGGATAACTTCAAAGTGCGGTGTTTCCATATCAGAGTTAGGAACAACCGTAATTTTCACTTCTTGAATGCGTTCGATATGGTTTACTGAACGACGTTTTTCGTTCAATAAGTAAGAGGCGATTGGCACAGGTACGACTGCAAGTACTTGTGCTGTGTTGTCTTTTAGCGCTTCCTCTTCAATTAAACGAAGTACAGAAAGTGCTAGAGATTCGTTGTCGCGAACGACACCAGTTCCGCTACAGCGAGGACAGATGTGGTGGCTTGCTTCTGCTAGAGAAGGGCTCAAGCGCTGGCGTGACATCTCCAACAAACCAAAGCGAGAAATACGACCGATTTGTACACGAGCGCGGTCAAGGCGAACGGCTTCACGTAGACGGTTTTCTACTTCTCGTTGGTGACGAACTGGGGTCATATCGATAAAGTCGATAACCACTAAGCCACCTAAGTCACGTAGACGCAATTGGCGAGCAATTTCGTCGGCTGCTTCTAGGTTCGTGTTTAGAGCTGTTTCTTCAATATCGCCGCCCTTGGTTGCACGAGCAGAGTTGATATCGATAGACGTTAGTGCTTCAGTCGGGTCAATAACAATAGAACCACCAGATGGCAGACGCACTTCACGTTGGAAAGCCGATTCAATTTGGCTTTCGATTTGGTAGTGGCTGAATAGTGGAACTTCGCCTTCATATTTCTTAACGCGGTTAAGGAAATCAGGGCGCACCAATTGAATGTGCTCTTTTGCACGTTCGTAGATGGTGTTGCTATCAATTAAGATTTCGCCAATATCACGACGCAAATAGTCACGGATTGCACGAACGATAACGTTACTTTCTTGGTGGATTAAGAATGGAGCAGGGTTAGAGTCCGCTGCACCTTTGATTGCACCCCAGTGGTTAAGTAGTACATTCAAATCCCACTCAAGCTCTTCAGCACTCTTGCCAACGCCAGCAGTACGTACGATTAGGCCCATGCCCTGAGGCAGTTCCAAAGTACTTAATGCGGCTTTTAGTTGAGTACGCTCGTCACCTTCGATTCGACGAGAAATACCGCCAGCACGAGGGTTGTTAGGCATCAGAACAAGGTAACTACCAGCAAGAGAAATGAAAGTAGTAAGAGCTGCGCCCTTGCTTCCACGTTCTTCTTTTTCCACTTGAACGATAACTTCTTGGCCTTCCGTTAGCACTTCTTTGATGCTTGGACGACCTTGGTAGGTGTAACCTTCAGGGAAATATTCGCGGGCAATTTCTTTGAGAGGGAGGAAACCGTGACGCTCGGCGCCGTAATCAACAAATGCGGCTTCTAAGCTTGGTTCGATACGTGTGATACGTCCTTTGTAGATATTCGCTTTTTTAGATTCATGACCTGGACTCTCGATATCAAGATCGAAAAGTCGCTGGCCATCAACCAGAGCGACACGCAACTCTTCTTTTTGAGTTGCGTTAATTAACATTCTTTTCATTGAAAATTCTCGTTGTCTTTTCTTTTATATCTTTCTTGTCGACTTGCCACTGTTTTTTCGCTCTTTCACGGTGCCTGATCCCATGGCTTGTATTTTGCAGCCTCCCGGCTGGAAGGGGATGCTCTCGGGCACTTCAGTCATCACAAGCCTCTTGTGGTTTCTGTTGGAAACGTAGACTTGTGACCCGCTATTTGGGCGGTAGGTACTCAACGTGAATATGCGAGGAGTAGGGTGGCAAGAGTGTTGAATTCGATGTGTCTCACGCCAATGCTGCACTCGACCTTCAACGATCTACTCACATTGCTTGAGGATAAATGATTGGTAATGAATAAAATGTAACCAAACCTTCCTTAGCAGCTGTGAACTATAGCAGTGCGCGTGGCTATCAGCAATCTGCTTTCACGCAAACGATAGAAAATTTGCCGCTAAACTCAAAATTTCTATTTTATAACTGGCTGTTTCATAAGCAATTGAGATGTGCAAACTGTTCAAGACAGAAAACAAATTGAGAACTTGATTGAGAGTTTTAATAATTTAAACAAAAGCTTGGCGAAATTTAGACCAGTATGTGCCACCGAGTGTTTCTTTTACGACAAGAATAATGTGAAGTCGCACGAAATTGAGTTTACAATACGGCTCATGAACGAAATAAGAACAAAAGTCCAGTTCGTCGACATTGACGAAGATATGGCGGGTCAGCGCATTGATAATTTTTTGCGCAACCAATTAAAAGACATTCCTAAAAGCATGATTTACAGAATTGTGCGTAAGGGCGAAGTGCGCGTAAATAAAAAGCGTATAAAAGCAGAGTACAAGTTAAAAGCAGGCGATCTCGTTCGTATTCCACCGGTTACCGTCGAGAAAAAAGATGACGATGTCGCACCAAGTACGAAACTTAACAAAGTCGCTGAGTTGGAAAATATGATTATCTTCGAAGATGATCATATGTTGATTCTAAACAAACCATCTGGCACCGCTGTGCATGGTGGCAGTGGTTTAAAGTTTGGTGCGATTGAAGCGCTTAGGGCTCTGCGTCCTCAAGCTCGCTTTCTTGAACTTGTGCATCGTATTGACCGTGATACTTCAGGGATTTTGCTGGTTGCTAAGAAGCGTTCTGCACTTCGTCACTTGCAAGCCCAGTTTCGTGAAAAGACAGTAAAGAAGTTTTACTTAGCTCTTGTCATGGGGCAATGGAAAAGCAGTTGTAAGGTTGTGAACGCGCCACTGCTCAAAAACGAAGTGAACAGTATTGTTCGTGTTAACCCTAATGGTAAGCCGTCAGAAACGCGTTTTAAGATTTTGGAAAAGTTCGAACAAGCTACATTGATTCAGGCGAGTCCGATTACTGGTCGAACTCACCAAATCCGAGTTCATACGCAATACACTGGTCACCCAATCGCTTGGGATGATCGCTACGGTGATCGCCGCTTTGATGCTTATACAGGTCAAGTTGGTTTAGATCGTTTGTTCCTACACGCGGCAAACATCAAGTTCCAACACCCATCAAATGATGAGTGGATGGAAATCAACGCACCGATGGAACCGAAACTAGAAAAAGTGTTGGCGGGTTTAAGAAACGCGTAACCATGTTTTCCTCGCGGATGCAAAAGGGAGCCACAGGCTCCCTTTTATCGTATTTGGGTTAAAGGACATCGAGTCCTTGAACATGCAACATATCAATCAAATCAATCAATGGTAGTCCGACAAGTGTGTTCGGGTCTTTACCAACTAATTTCGTAAACAAGCAAATTCCCATGCCTTCGCTTTTAAAGCTGCCTGCGCAGTAAAAAGGTTCTTCCCTGTCGACGTAGCGTTCGATTTGTTCAAGCGTTAAATCTCTAAAGTGCACCTCGAAAGAATCAAAGCCGACTTCTGTATGGTTTGTCACGGTGTTATGTACCGCAAGACCAGTATAGAAAGTGATGACTTTTCCACTTTGAGCCAAAAGTTGATTTATCGCGTTATCTCTATTTAAAGGCTTGCCAACGATTTCACCATTAATGACACAAACTTGGTCACTGCCGATAACTAAACTTGCTTTATCCGTCTGGCAAGATATTGCTTTCTCTTGGGCCAGTCTCTGCACAAGTTCAGTTGGCGTTTCTTGGTCAAAAGGTGTTTCATCGCAATCAGGTGATAAACAAACGAATGGTAGTGAGAGCTTTTCAAGCAGTTGTTTACGAAAAGGGGAAGTTGAGGCTAAAACCAGTTGGTAATTTTTCATTTTGAATTACAATTCGTGGGAGCATTTCCAATAGGATAATCGATCAAAAATGATTCTGGCTAATGCTCTGTATGTTAAGCGCAAAAAAGTACAACTTTTTTGCCTTTTTCTTTGACTAATTTTGATTTGGAAGATAATATTCGCGCCCTATGCAAAAGGTAAAAATACCGCGAACGGTTGACCCAGCTAAAGCTGCACAGAAACGATTGGATTACGATGGCATCATCCAAGCTAGTCTTTTCAAGCGCTTAGTGGAAACAACTGAAGGCGTAAAACGCGACGCAGAAGTCTCATTGTCATTTGGGATGGATGAACAGCGACTCGTTGTTATCTCTGGTAAAGCTAACATCGAAGTCGATTTAGAGTGTCAGCGTTGTAATGAGGTATTCGCACATGAGTGCGAAGTTGAATTCCTTTCTACTCCTTACTACGGTGAGAAAACAGAACAGGAAGCACCAGAAATTTATGATTTGGTAGATCTAAATGAATATGGTGAATTAGACCTCATACAACTTGTTGAAGACGAGTTCATCTTAGCATTACCTCAAATTGCGATGCACGATGAAGCGGATTGTAGCGTTGATTCAAATAACATGGTTTTTGGTGAGATTCCTGAAGAAATTGAGGAAGAAAAACCGAATCCATTCGACGTTTTGAAAAGTCTGAAAAAGTAATAGGTGTGGTAGCCGATTCTTCTTCAGGTTTTTAACCCAATAGTATAGGAGTAGGGTCAATGGCCGTACAGAAAAACCGTAAAACTCGTTCTAAGCGCGGTATGCGTCGTTCACACGATGCGCTAACTACAGCTGCTCTATCTGTAGACGCGACTTCTGGTGAAACTCACCTACGCCACAACGTAACTGCTGAAGGTTACTACCGTGGTCAAAAGGTTATCAACAAGTAAGGTTGAACCTTTGCAAAGTATTACCGTTGCACTTGATGCAATGGGCGGGGATTTCGGTCCACGCGTAACAGTGCCTGCCGCCGTGCAGGCACTGTCTCATTTCCCAGAGCTAAAAGTGATTCTTATTGGTGAGCAATCTCTGATCACGTCTCAATTATCTCAACTCGGTACCTCGACCAGTTCCCGCTTGACTATTCTTCACAGCGAGAAAGTTATCTCGAACTCAGAAAAACCTTCATTGGCGTTGCGTAATAGCCAAAATAGTTCTATGCGTATGGCTATCGATTTGGTTTCTGAGCAGAAAGCGGATGCTTGTGTTAGTGGTGGCAACACCGGTGCATTAATGGCACTATCGCGTTTCATTCTTAAGTTACTTCCTGGCATTGAACGTCCTGCTTTAGTTTCCGCTTTACCGACGATTACCGGAAAGCGCACTTGGATGCTAGATCTGGGGGCGAATGTATCGTGCGATGCTGATAGCTTGTTCCAATTTGCTGTAATGGGCAGTGCATTAGCTGAAGAACACTTGGGTCGTCCTCCTCGCGTTGCTGTACTCAATATTGGCGCAGAAGAGATTAAAGGTAACGATTTAGTCAAACGTTGCGCAGAAATGCTTTCTCAGACCGATGCGATTAACTTTGTCGGTTATATTGAAGGTAATCAAATTTTGCATGATGTTGCTGACGTCATTGTTTGTGATGGATTTGTCGGCAACGTATGCTTAAAAGCCAGTGAGGGAACAGCTCAACTTTTTATCGAAAAAATTAAAACCAGCATAATGGCATCAACGATAAAGGGTTGGATAGCTAGAAAGTTGTTTTCTAGGCTGTTTAATGAACTAAAAACACTGAACCCCGACCAGTATAACGGCGCAAGTTTGCTAGGATTGCGCGGCATTGTCATAAAAAGCCATGGAAGTGCGGATGTATCTGCGATTGTCAATGCACTTGGCGAGGCAGTACACGAGGTCAAACGACAAGTACCAAGCCGTATTAGCGATCGTTTGGAAGCGGTTTTACTCGAGAGGCATTATTAGTCTTCATGTATAGCAAAATTTTAGGTACTGGCAGCTACCTGCCATCTCAGGTGCGTACAAACGCAGATCTAGAGAAAATGGTAGATACAAGTGATGAGTGGATCGTTGCTCGCACGGGTATTAAAGAGCGTCGAATTGCTGCAGAAAACGAGACTGTAGCAGACATGGCATTCTACGCAGCTGAAAACGCTATCGATATGGCGGGTATTGATAAAAACGATATCGACCTGATTATCGTAGCCACAACGAGCAGTAGCCATACTTTCCCTTCATCTGCGTGTCAGGTGCAGGCAAAGCTTGGCATTAAAGGTTGTCCAGCTTTTGACTTAGCCGCTGCTTGTTCTGGTTTTGTGTACGCATTATCTGTTGCAGACCAACATATCAAATCTGGTATGTGCAAAAACGTACTTGTGATTGGTTCAGATGCTTTGTCTAAAACGTGTGATCCGACAGACCGTTCAACCATTATCCTATTTGGTGATGGTGCCGGAGCCGTTGTCGTAGGCGCTAGCCAAGAGCCTGGCATTATCTCTACCCACATATACTCGGATGGTCAATTCGGAGAGCTTCTAAGCCTACCTGTACCTGTGCGGGGGCAAGATGCGGATAAATGGCTTCATATGGCTGGGAACGAAGTATTCAAAGTCGCTGTCACTCAGCTATCGAAACTAGTAAAAGATACGCTTGAAGCCAACAACATGCATAAGTCTGAACTAGACTGGCTAGTGCCGCACCAAGCGAACTACCGCATTATTTCAGCGACAGCGAAGAAACTTTCGATGTCACTAGACCAAGTCGTGATTACACTTGATAAACACGGCAACACATCAGCTGCGACGGTGCCAACAGCACTAGATGAAGCGGTACGTGATGGTCGTATTAAACGCGGTCAAACTCTGCTTCTTGAAGCGTTTGGCGGCGGATTCACTTGGGGCTCGGCCCTTGTGAAGTTCTAAGTTTCACAAGAATTCAAAATTTAAGGTGCACTTGGTGCATCTTATTTCTTTTTACTTTGCTTAAAGGAAAACAACATGAGCAAGTTTGCTATCGTATTTCCAGGTCAAGGTTCTCAAGCTGTAGGTATGCTTGCAGAACTAGGCGAACAATATGACGTAGTAAAACAAACATTTGCAGAAGCATCTGACGCACTAGGTTACGATCTATGGGCGCTTGTTCAAAATGGACCTGCAGAAGATTTAAACGAGACTTTCCGTACTCAACCAGCTTTGCTAGCTTCATCTGTTGCAATCTGGCGTGTATGGCAGGAACTTGGCTTAGAGCAACCAGCAAACCTAGCCGGTCACAGCCTAGGTGAGTACTCAGCACTTGTATGTGCGGGTGTTATTGACTTTAAAGAAGCCATCAAGCTGGTTGAATTACGTGGTCAACTTATGCAAGAAGCAGTACCAGCTGGTACTGGCGCAATGTACGCGATTATCGGTTTGGCTGATGATGCGATTGCAAAAGCGTGTGAAGACGCAGCGCAAGGCGAAGTGGTCTCTCCAGTAAACTTTAACTCGCCTGGTCAAGTCGTTATCGCTGGTAGCAAAGACGCAGTAGAGCGAGCTGGTGCGCTATGTAAAGAAGCTGGTGCGAAGCGTGCGCTTCCTCTTCCTGTTTCAGTACCTTCACACTGTGCACTTATGAAGCCAGCAGCGGAAAAACTTGCTGTAGCTCTCGAGTCTATCGAATTTAACTCACCACAGCTGCCAGTTATCAACAACGTTGATGTGGTTGCTGAGACAGATCCTGCAAAAATCAAAGATGCGCTTGTTCGTCAGCTACATAGCCCAGTTCGTTGGACTGAGACAGTTGAACTGATGCACGAACAAGGCGTAGAAAATCTTCTTGAGCTTGGTCCTGGTAAAGTTTTAACAGGTCTAACAAAACGTATCGTGAAAACGCTAACTGCAGCCGCAGTGAATGATATCGCATCGCTAGACGCTGCGAAGTAATCCATCAAGCGATAAATTTGCGATAAGAAAAGGAAACACAACATGATGAATCTAGAAGGTAAGATCGCGCTAGTTACCGGCGCAAGCCGTGGTATTGGCCGCGCGATCGCGGAACTTCTTGTCGAGCGAGGTGCTACGGTTATCGGTACTGCTACTTCTGAAAGTGGTGCGGCTGCTATCAGCGAGTATCTTGGTGATAACGGTAAAGGCTTAGCGCTTAACGTGACTGATGTCGAGTCTATCGAAGCGACATTAAAAACGATCAACGAAGAATTTGGTGTGATCGATATTCTGGTGAATAACGCTGGTATTACTCGTGACAACCTATTGATGCGCATGAAAGATGATGAGTGGAACAACATCATCGATACCAACCTAACGCCAATCTACCGCATGTCTAAAGCGGTTTTACGCGGTATGATGAAAAAACGTGCGGGTCGTATCATCAACGTAGGCTCTGTTGTTGGTACCATGGGTAATGCTGGTCAAACTAACTACGCAGCAGCGAAAGCGGGCGTGATTGGTTTTACTAAATCAATGGCTCGTGAAGTTGCGTCTCGTGGTGTAACAGTGAACACTGTTGCTCCTGGTTTCATCGAAACTGACATGACTAAGGCACTAAATGATGACCAACGTGCGGCAACATTGTCGAACGTGCCAGCAGGTCGTTTAGGTGACCCACGTGAAATTGCATCAGCAGTAGTTTTCCTTGCTTCTCCTGAAGCAGCGTACATTACTGGTGAAACTTTGCATGTAAATGGTGGCATGTACATGGTTTAATGCGACAGTTTATGCAAAATAAGCTATTTTACATTGTGAAAAATAGCCTATAGTTGCAGTTAACTGTCATGAACTTGTCATGCTTATGCGCAAGATTTGTGCATGATTTAAGTCAAAAATGTATTGAAATTCGGTTAAATTCGCTAATTTTGTGGTTTGACCAGCAAGGACCCCCTTGCAACTTTCAATAGTTCGAATAAACTACGGAATCATCGCATTAGGCGAAATCTGTAAAGGAAAAGAAAAATGAGCAACATCGAAGAACGCGTAAAGAAAATCATTGTTGAACAGCTAGGTGTAGACGAAGCAGAAGTTAAAAACGAAGCTTCTTTCGTTGACGATCTAGGTGCTGATTCTCTAGACACTGTAGAACTAGTTATGGCTCTAGAAGAGGAATTCGACACTGAGATTCCTGACGAAGAAGCTGAGAAGATCACTACTGTTCAAGCTGCAATCGACTACGTAAACAGCGCTCAGTAATTAGCTCTCCCAGGCGGTCTCCTAGACCGCCTGTGTTCTTTCTAACTTCTTCTATCCTCTCATAGAAATATTCAATTCCCGGAGAATTATATCGTGTCCAAGCGTCGTGTAGTTGTCACTGGCATGGGTATGTTGTCACCGGTAGGCAACACAGTAGAATCATCTTGGAAAGCCCTGCTAGAAGGTCAAAGTGGTATCGTAAATATCGAGCACTTTGATACTACGAACTTCTCAACTCGTTTTGCAGGTCTTGTTAAAGATTTCGATTGCACAGAGTACATGTCTAAAAAAGATGCTCGTAAGATGGACCTTTTCATCCAGTACGGCATTGCAGCGGGTATTCAAGCTCTTGATAACTCTGGCTTACAAATTACCGAAGAAAATGCGGCTCGAGTTGGTGTTGCTATCGGCTCAGGCATTGGCGGTCTTGACCTTATCGAAACTGGCCATACTGCATTAGTAGACAAAGGCCCTCGCAAAGTTAGCCCATTTTTTGTTCCTTCGACCATTGTAAACATGGTTGCAGGTAACCTATCTATCATGCGTGGTCTTCGTGGTCCAAATATCGCGATTTCTACCGCATGTACTACTGGCCTGCATAATATCGGCCATGCAGCACGTATGATTGCCTACGGCGATGCAGATGCGATGGTTGCTGGTGGTGCAGAAAAAGCTTCTACGCCTCTTGGCATGGCTGGCTTCGGTGCAGCTAAAGCACTATCTACTCGTAATGAAGAGCCTCAAAAAGCGTCTCGCCCATGGGATAAAGGCCGTGATGGTTTTGTTCTAGGTGATGGTGCTGGCATGATGGTGCTTGAAGAGTACGAACACGCAAAAGCACGTGGCGCGAAGATTTACGCAGAACTGGTTGGTTTTGGTATGTCTGGTGATGCTTACCACATGACATCTCCAAGCGAAGACGGCTCTGGTGGTGCACTTGCGATGGAAGCGGCGATGCGTGACGCTAACATCACAGGTACTCAAGTAGGTTATGTGAATGCTCACGGTACTTCTACTCCTGCTGGTGATGTTGCAGAAATCAGGGGCGTGAAACGTGCTCTTGGTGAAGAAGGTGCGAAGCAAGTTCTTGTGTCTTCAACTAAGTCTATGACTGGTCACCTATTAGGTGCTGCTGGCTCTGTTGAAGCAATTATCACGGTTATGTCTTTGGTTGACCAAATCGTTCCACCAACGATTAACCTTGATGATCCAGAAGAAGGTCTAGACATCGACCTTGTGCCGCATACAGCGCGCAAAGTTGAAGGTATGGAATACGCTATCTGTAACTCGTTTGGCTTTGGTGGTACAAACGGTTCTTTGATCTTCAAAAAGTTCGCTGAGTAACACTATCTAACCTTATTTAGATAAGCGAAACTTGTATTCTAACGGCTCGATGCTTAGCATTGAGCCGTTTTGTTTTATTTGTTGTCTGCTAATTTGAAGGTACGTGAATGTTTTGGGTAAATGGAGTTCCGCAAACGCATGTAGAGCTAGGTGACCGCTCATTCCAATACGGTGATGGAGGCTTTACCACCATCCTGACCCAAAATGGAGAGTTGGTTTACTGGCAAGAACATACTGAGCGCATGAGTGCTTGCCTTGACGCTTTGAAGATCTCTTCACCTGACTGGAAAGTTGTGCATGATTGGGCAAGCAAAGCGGTTTTATCTGACGCACGAGCGGGGGTGAAGATTCACGTTAGCCGCGGTATTGGCGGGCGAGGGTATAGCCCTAATGGGATTGAAGGCCCTATCGTGACGATTTCCAATTTTGCGTTTCCTTCTCATTATTCATCTTGGCAAGAACAAGGTGTGGACTTGGGCGTTTGTAATACTCGTCTAGGGATTCAACCTTTACTTGCGGGACATAAGCACAACAACCGTTTAGAGCAGATTCTCGCCAAGGCTGAAATCGACAATACAGAGTTTGCAGATGCAATAACGTTAAATGTGCAAAACCATGTCATTGAAACTACAATGGCCAACCTTTTTTGGGTTAAAGGTAATAAAGTATTTACGCCGGAGCTGACCTTATCAGGCGTTACGGGCGTAATGCGTCGTAAGGTGCTTGAGTTACTTAAAGTAAGTCATATTGAAGTCATCGAGGGGCGTTTTATACTTCCAGATTTGCTGAGTGCTGACGAGGCTTTCATGTGTAACTCAATATTAGGTATCGCACCTATTCGCAGCATAGTGACATCGAACTCTAAGACTATATTTCCGATAGGAAAATTGACTCAACGACTGCAAGGGAATTTAACTACGTGATTAAAAAACTGTTGGCTTTTGTTGTGCTGATCGCAGTGATAGGCGCAGCAGCTGTTTTTTATATAATTTCACAGGCTAAACAATACGTTGAAAAGCCTATTCTATTGGAACAACCTCAGCTGTTTACTGTAGAAAGTGGTACAAGCTTTCATCATGTCATGCGCGCCTTAGTTGAAGATGAGGTGATTGAAACATCGGAGTACATCCGTTTAATTCCTCACTTATATCCAGAATTGTTGCAGGTGCGAGCGGGTACTTACCAACTTGAGCCTGGTATGTCGCTTTCGCAAACATTGGAGCATCTGAATACTGGAAAAGAATACCAGTTTGCGATCACTTTTGTTGAAGGCAGCCGCTTTTCTGAATGGGTAGATCAACTAAAAAGTGCTCCTTATTTAAAGCATGATTTAACCGATCTTTCAGAAAAAGAAATGGCTGCGAAGCTCGGAATTGAGAGAGAAAAGCTAGAAGGGTTGTTTTTAGCAGAAACCTACCATTACACAGCGGGTGCGAGTGAAAGCCAGTTATTAAAACGAGCGCATCGAAAACTCAATAAAATACTGGACGCTAGCTGGGAAGCTCGTCAAGAAAAGCTGCCATTACAGGATAAATATGAAGCCTTGATTCTCGCGTCTATCATAGAGAAAGAGACGGCTATTGATTCTGAGCGTGAGCGCGTCGCTTCTGTGTTTATCAACCGATTGAACAAACGCATGCGGTTACAAACTGATCCGACAGTTATTTATGGTATGGGTGACGCCTACGATGGCAACATTCGTAAGAAAGATTTGCGTACGCCGACACCATATAACACCTATACCATCAATGGATTGCCACCAACACCGATTGCGATGGCTGGTGAAGCTTCCATTGAAGCGGCTTTGAATCCAGAAAGCAGCAACTATTTATATTTTGTAGCAAGTGGAAAGGGCGGACATGTATTCTCGAAATCCCTTGCTGAGCACAACCGTGCTGTTCGTGCCTATTTAAGAGAACTAAGAAAGAACAAATGATGAAAGCAAACTTTATTGTCGTTGAAGGCCTAGAAGGCGCGGGTAAAAGCACTGCGATTAAAACCGTTTTAGATACGCTAAAAGCGGCAGGTATTGAGGATATCGTAAATACCCGTGAGCCAGGAGGCACACCGCTAGCAGAAAAAATGCGCGCTCTGGTGAAAGAAGAGCACGAAGGCGAAGAACTTAAGGACATGACGGAGTTGCTTCTTCTGTACGCTGCACGTGTTCAGTTGGTTGAGAACGTGATCAAACCAGCTTTGGAAAACGGTCAGTGGGTGGTTGGTGACCGACACGATATGTCGTCGCAAGCTTATCAAGGTGGTGGCCGTCAGATTGACGCATCGTTAATGAAAAATCTCCGAGATACAACGCTTGGTGATTTTAAACCTGCTCTCACTCTCTATATGGATATTGACCCTCGTGTTGGGCTTGAGCGTGCACGTGGGCGTGGTGAGTTAGATCGTATAGAGAAGATGGATATTAGTTTCTTCGAGCGTACACGTGAGCGTTATTTGGAGATTGCTCATGCCGATCCTTCCATCGTTATCATTAACGCAGAACAGACGATTGAAGGCGTGTCGCGTGATATTCGGGACGCTCTAAACGAGTGGCTAGCTCGTCAATAAGTGAAACGTAAATTTAGGTGACTCATGTTAAATGATTATCCATGGCTACAGCCAATATGGGATAACCTCAAAGTAGGGTTAGAGTCGGACAGAATACCAGGTGCGCTTTTATTACAAAGCGAGCAGGGCTTGGGCATCGAAAAACTTATCGAGTTTTTTAGCCAAGCACTTCTTTGCCAAAATTACGCGAGTGAAGCATGCGGTTTTTGTCATAGCTGCCAGCTAAATCAATCTCAAAACCACCCTGATTTACACTGGATCAAGCCAGAGAAAGAAGGAAAGGCGATAACGGTGGACCAAATTCGCGCTTGTAACCGTCTTGCTCAGGAATCATCTCAGCTTAATGGTTACCGCCTATTTGTAATAGAACCGGCGGACTCTATGAACGAGTCGGCATCGAATGCGCTGTTAAAGACGCTAGAAGAGCCTGGGGCAAAGTGCTTGTTTTTGCTCGTTACCCACAATCAGGAGCGTCTGCTCCCAACGATTCGTAGCCGTTGCCAACACTGGGTTGTTGCGCCTCCGTCAGCGGAACAAGCGATGCAATGGATGCACGAACAAGGGGCGAAGCAAGTTCCTGCTTATGCCTTAAAACTGAATATGGGCTCTCCAATAAAAACATTGGATGCGTTAAATAATGGTGAGCTCGAAGCTTACTTGGCTTTTGAACGCAGTTTTATTAAGGCAATGTCTTCGCCTGTTTCAGACGTTTCTGAGTGTGCTTCTTTAATCGCTAAACACTCAGAGCAATCACTAGACTGGGCATGGTATTTACTGACAGATGCTCAGAAAGCGCAGTTTGGTGTATCAGAAGCTCAAATGCTTCCGGGCGCGACAAAGTTTCAACCGGACAACTATAACGGTTTGTACTCATCAGCGAAGGCGCTGATGAACCTGAAAGCTCAGGTGCAAGCCTTTCCTGGCCTGAACCTTGAGCTACTATCAATGAATTGGTTAATTGAATCACGAGAGGCATTATGTTCGTAGATTCTCATTGTCATTTAGACAAATTGAATTACGACGATCTCCACATCAATGTGGAAGACGTTATTAACAAAGCTAAACAAGCAAACGTAACTGAGCTACTTTCTGTTGGAGTAACGCTGGATTCTTTCCCGAAAATGATGGAAATGATCGAGCCTTATGACAATGTTTATGCTTCGTGCGGTGTGCATCCACTTGATGTTGAAAGCGACTTTTCGATGGACGTATTGCGCCACCATGCGTCGAATGCAAAAGTCGTCGCTATTGGCGAAACGGGTTTAGATTATCATTACAAGCCCGAAACGGCCGCGTTACAGAAAGAGCGCTTTGAGCAACACGTTGATCTTGCAGTGGAGCTCAACAAACCTTTAATTATCCATACCAGAAACGCACGTGCGGATACTCTTGATATTTTGCGTAAGGGTGGGGCAGAGAAATGTGGTGGTGTTATCCACTGTTTTACAGAAGATCTTCCATTTGCTGAAGCTGCACTGGAGCTGGGGTTTTATATTTCTATCTCGGGGATTGTTACTTTCCGTCAAGCTACAGAGTTAAAAGAAGTGGTGAAGACTCTACCTTTAGAGAAGCTTCTTATTGAGACAGATTCTCCTTACTTGGCTCCTGTCCCTCATCGTGGCAAAGAGAATCAACCCGCTTATGTTGTCGAAGTCGCTTCTTATATTGCGCAACTCAAATCGTGCTCTCTTTCTGAAGTGGCACAAAAAACCACCGAAAACTTCCGAAATCTTTTTTTGCGATGAAAAAATAATAAGAGCATAAAAAAGGAGCTTAGGCTCCTTTTTTGTTGATAAAAACAACAGATACGCTCACGAGTTTAATGTTTACTAAAAATGTTGATTTAATAACATTCAAAAATCACAAATGTAATTTTGTTACTAAAAATAACATTGAGGCGTATTTTATTTACGCCTTAAAATTAATTATATAAATAATTAATTCTTTATAAAACAGTAATATAAGTGCAATGCAAACCTTTTCATCGGCTGTTTTTGGGTGTGATCCAAGACTTGTTTTGAAACTAAATTTCGTAACTGTGTGGAAAGTTTGAGGGTCATCAATATATATTTAGAGCCGGAAAATATAATGCAGTTGTGGTTACATTTTCATTGGGTGCTAACCTTTAGGCTACGGGGGTGTGCCGTTAGTGCCCAAATAATACTTATAAATTTATCAGGAGCATAAACATGTTTAAGAACCTTTTTGCTAACCTGCAAAAAGTTGGTAAGGCTCTGATGCTTCCAGTATCAGTTTTACCAGTTGCAGGTATTTTATTAGGTGTGGGTGCTGCCCATCTAAGCTTTATCCCAGAGATCGTTTCTAATCTTATGGAACAAGCTGGTGGTTCAGTATTCGGCCAAATGGCACTTCTATTTGCAGTAGGTGTAGCGCTAGGCTTCACTAACAACGACGGTGTTGCAGGTCTTGCAGCTATCGTTGGTTACGGCATCATGACGGCAACGCTAGGTGTAATGGCGGGCGTTATGGGTGTTGAGAAAATCGATACAGGTGTACTAGGTGGTATCCTTGTCGGTGGTGTGGCTGCTTGGGCATTCAACCGTTTCTTCAAAATCCAACTTCCAGAGTACCTTGGCTTCTTCGCTGGTAAGCGCGCAGTGCCAATCATCACTGGTTTTGCTGCGATCATCCTAGGTGTTATCCTTTCTGTTATCTGGCCACCAATTGGCGGTGCAATTTCTGCATTCTCTGATTGGGCTGCACACCAAAACCCACAGCTAGCATTCGGTATCTACGGTGTTGTTGAGCGTTCTCTAATCCCATTCGGTCTACACCACGTATGGAACGTACCGTTCTTCTTCGAAGCAGGTTCTTGTGTTAACGCTGCCGGTGAAGCTCAAAATGGTGTACTAACTTGTTACCTAGTTGCTGATGAAGCATCTCGTGCTGCTGGTAATGGCTTCGGTCAGCTAGCGGGTGGTTACATGTTCAAGATGTTCGGTCTACCAGCTGCAGCAATCGCAATTGCTCATTGTGCTAAACCAGAAAACCGTGCAAAAGTAATGGGTATCATGGCGTCAGCTGCACTGACTTCATTCCTAACTGGTATTACTGAGCCAATCGAATTCTCATTCCTATTCGTTGCTCCACTACTATACGGTATCCACGCTCTACTAGCTGGTTCTGCATACATCGTTTCGAACACTCTAGGCTTTGTACACGGTACTTCTTTCTCTCACGGTCTGATCGACTTCCTAGTTCTATCTGGTAACGCTCAGAAGATGGTGCTAATGATTGCCGTTGGTCTAGTTTACGCAGTAATTTACTACGTAGTGTTCCGTGGTGTAATCACAGCGCTTGACCTAAAAACACCTGGCCGTGAAGATGAAACGGAAAGTGCAGCTGTAGCTTCTGGCTCTGATATGGGCGGTGAACTGGTTGCAGCGTTTGGCGGTAAAGCTAACATTACTGGTCTAGATGCATGTATCACACGTCTACGTGTAGCAGTTGCAGATACAGCAGCTGTTGACCAAGACAAGCTAAAACAACTAGGCGCTGCTGGTGTTGTAGTTGTAGCTGGTGGTGTACAGGCTATCTTCGGTACTAAGTCTGATAACCTAAAAACTGAAATGGATGAGTGGATTCGTAACCACGGTTAATCGCAGTCATTCATAGTAATGCATAAAAGGAGGCTTCGGCCTCCTTTTTTAGTTCCTATTTTATTAACTGACAGTTCCTTTTTAGTGTGATCCTAAACTCATCTTTACTTTTGTCAGCTTTTTCATACATCGAGCTTACCCATCGTTGACATATTGATATGCCATTATGTTTGAATAGCGAATAATGTTTTTTGGAATAATTGATAACGTGTATGAAGAACAAATTCATTTTAGTTTTGGGACTAGTTTCTAGTACGGCAATGGCGGCAAGCGAACCAACGGATCTATCAGTTGGTATGGCTGTCGATCAACAATTAAGTGTTGTTGTAGAGTTAGATAACAAATATCGTGGCATTATCGGAAACGATGGTATGGCGTTTGATTACATCGCTAAGCGTGGAACATTCGATCAAAACATGCCTGTGACTTGGTATGTCGGCGTTGGTGGCTGGTATGAATGGGATGACGAGTTTGGTGTGAGAGTACCACTTGGTGTGAACTGGGATTTATCACGCGGCTGGGACCTTTATGGTCAAATACACCCAGAGCTAGATCTTTACAAAGGTGCTGACTTGCAACTTGGCGGCGCCGTTGGCATCAAGTACAGTTTCTAGAATTGAGCTAATGTATGTATAAAAAACGCCGGTAACTACCGGCGTTTTTTATGTGGAACTTAACGTTCTATTGTTTATCCATGGCTCGCTTGATGCAAACGGCAGCGCCGCCCCAAGTGATACCTAAACCAATAACCATCATAATAATTGCGCTGATTGTCATTTTGCTGTCTCCTTGCGGTTCACTGCGTTGATCACTAGACCAAAGATAAAGAGTGCGGCGATAAGTGCCCAGCCTAAAGTTAGATCATAGCCACCGTAGCCTTCAGTAATTAGGGCGTATAGCTTGGTCGCTAAGATAATGGCGAGCATGATTGGTGTAACGAAGCGTAAGCAGATCTCGAACCATTGACCAACAGAGAAATCAGAGCGCTCGTTAACGTAATTACGTACTTCTGGCACGCGCTTCAATAGCCACGCCATCAAGACAATCTCAACCAGACCACCAACCATGATGCCAACGTTGTTTGCAAAGTGGTCTACTAGATCGAGTAGCAGCAGACCGCCATTGGTAGCAAACGCCATAGAGACAACGAAGCCAATACCAATCACAACATTTGCAGCTTTTTTACGGCTCCACTTCAGCTTGTCGATAATGGCTGAAGTTACGGCTTCCATAATTGAAATATGCGAACTTAGACCAGCAACCACCAGTGCAAAGAAGAACAGTGGACCAAGAATATATGGGGCAGGTAGTAGGTTAATTGCCGCAGGTAAAGTAACAAAAGCCAAGCCAACGCCTGCAGATACCACCTCTGTTAACGGCTTACCTTGCTCTTGAGCCATGTAACCCAATACTGAGAAGATCATGATGCCGGCTAGGATCGAGAAGCCACAGTTGATCAACACGGTCATAAACGCGTTATTCGTTATGTCCGACTTTTCTGGTAGGTAGCTAGAGTAAGCTAGCATGATGGCGAAGCCGATACTTAACGTAAAGAAGATCTGACCATATGCCGCTGCCCATACTTTCACATCCCAAATTTTGCTGAAATCGGGTTCGAACATGTAGTTCACGCCATCTAGAGCTCCTGGCAAGAAAATCATACGTCCGATTAAGAAAATCACCATCAAGAATAGGATTGGCATCATAATTTTAGATGCTCGTTCAATTCCTGATTTCACGCCTTTGGCAATGGCGGTGTAAGTAATTGCCCAAGCAATTACCATGGATAAAGCAATCTTCCATTGAATACTGCCTAAGTCTGTTGGTGAGTTGTCACCTAGCTTTAGGTATTCACTAAAGAAAAATGCGTTGGTATCGGTTCCCCAACCTTGAGTGAACGACAACCCAAAGTAAGAAATCGACCAACCGATAACAGCCACATAGTAAACGGCAATAACTGCAGCCACACCAACTTGGAACCAGCCAAGCCATTCAAATTTAGAATGAATTTTCGCAAGTGTTTTTGGTGCCGAGCCTCGGTATTTTTGTCCCATACTGAACTCAAGGATCATAAATGGAATACCGGCAGTGATCATGGCAAAAATGTAAGGAATAAAAAATGCGCCGCCACCGTTTTCATAGGCCATGTATGGGAAACGCCAAATGTTTCCCAAACCGATAGCAGACCCAACTGCTGCTAAGATGAATCCCGCCCGGGATCCCCATTGTTCTCGCTTCATATTTGACTCCTATAAGACTCCCTGAGGAATGAAGCTCTCTACGTAACACAGTAATAATTGCGCAAATAGTTGGAAGAAAGGACCGCTGTTATCCATCAGCTTTTCTATCCTTAATTCTAACTTCTTATAATTTTATAGAGCTATATTCTGGCTACTGTAAGAGAAAGTAGATTATTAATCTTAAAATTTTGATGTGTGTTTGATAAAACTGAAATATTTATCTGTTTTCACTGATCAGACTAACTTCTAATAATACTTAGCGCAATAGAATCTAAATGTTAATTCAGATGCGTTATCTGGTTTTAATCTTGTTAAATTTGAGTTTGATTGTGGTTTTATGTGGGTGTGTGGTTGTTTGTCTGGAATAAATGACTGGGATCTAATAATTGCTTTGGTGTTTAAGACTATTTTGATTAATTAGGGCGTACGGCTATCTTTTGTGCACCTATCTAGATGATGCTTCGTTACTTTGCCAAACAATGGTGTTTAGACGATATCCTTTATCGGCTCTGTGCAGGACTCGTTCAGCGTTCTTTGTGACGAGTTCTATAAAGGAACATGCATAAAAATTAGAAGCGGAAACTAAAACCGACATTTGATTGGAATTGGTTCATCCAATCAGTATCGAACTTAATGATACAGTTTGAGCCGTCATTAGGTAGATTACAGGCGCCAGATGTATCGTTATCAACGACCGTTCCTAACCATCTCAGTTGGGCTGTTAATGCAAAGTTCTTTGAAAATTCATATTCCAGCCCTGCAAAAGCGCTAGCCGAAAATCCGTATTTTTTGTCTACCCAATCCACATCGGCATAAGAAGCGCCCAAACCTACACCGATATAGGTTTGCCAATTTTCTGCGACAGGATAGTACATGCTGCTTTGGAAGTGCAGATAATGGATATCTGCCGAGTTGGACAGCTTTTCAAGTTCCGTCGATTGATTGGAGTAAAACAATCCGATCCTTCCTTTTTCTAAGGGAGTCTCGACTGAAAGAGCGTAATTCACTGCGGGGTCGAGATCGTATGTATTACCACTTTCATCCTCTACTTGGCCGCCTCCTGTATAGGCTATGTATGGTGTAACGATGATATTCGCTTGTGCATTGATAGCAGTACTCATCATCATGATTCCTACTAGCCAGCTGAGTTTTTGGTTCATGCCCTATCTCCTTATTATGACTAAGCTAATTGTGATGGGTTAGTCAAAATTGCGCGACTAAATTAAGCAAATCTTGAACATATTTCACACCGGTGTTATTAATTTGTTACATATTAAGGAGGTGTTTATGGAACACGATCTAAAATCCGCATTAATCATTGTGGTGACTGTTTTTGCAGTGCTTTTGTCATTTGGCATCATTGCTATTACAACAGCTTAAGATAACCACTTTTACCAAACGTTTTAACAAAATGGCGTGAGCCTATGATACGTAACAGCGGTATAATCACAGAAAGCCATGCAGAGCTTGATGTAAAAGTTTATGAGCAATTTAGGCATGGTAAAACTGCTTTAGTCACGCAAGGTGGAGGGCAGAGAGGGATTTTTACCGCTGGCGTTTTAGACGCCTTTTTACTTTCCAACTTCGATCCTTTCGATGAATTCTATGGCACCTCTGCCGGAGCACTTAACTTATGTTCTTACTTGTGTCGTCAACATGGCATGGGCAAAGCTTTTATTACCGAGCTGACAACGTCTCCTGAATTTTTTAATCTGTTTCGCTATATCCGAAAGCAGCAGTACTTAGGTTTAGAGTGGGCATTAGAACGGATTCAAGATTTCCCATACAAGCTTGACCTTGATTTAGGTCGCAGTGCATTGGGAAAACGAGGGGCGTTTGCTGCGGTAACGAATATAGAGACGCTATCAGATCAATATCTACCAATCTTGGATGACTCGTGGTTTAACACTATGCTAGCGACATGTGCGATTCCCAAGTTATATCACGGACCTGTCGACGTAAATGGCAATAAGTTTGTGGATGGCGGCGTGTCTGCCTCTATCCCTGTTCAAGAAGCGTGGCGTCAGAATGCTCGCAACATTATTGTCATTCGCACAGAGCCGTTTTCAGAGATTGAAGCGAGAGCCCAAAGTGAGGTGGGGGATGTGCCTGTCGAATGGTATCGGGAGTCTATCAACTCAGTACAGCAATCATGGCAGCAAAAAGTGAATCAGTGGAAGCTGGATTGGGCGTCGTTCTTCCAACAAAAAATTAATGCAGCACATCAATCGAAGCTTGCAGGGAAAATGCTGTTAAATGGAGGCCGTTGGTTGTTCGGTGCCGATAACTTGTATCGTTTAAGCCACCTGATTGGTGAGAATTTTGACTCAGGTTTAGCCGACATGCTGATGATTCATTATCAAACATTTGAGCTCACGCAGGCCTTTATATCTGCTCCACCTGACGACACTTTTATTTTACAAGTTGCGCCTAAAGAGGGACTTCGTTCTTCTTCTTTGTTAAGTGACCAAGAGTCACTAGAGCATGACTATCAACTTGGGCTTCAAGCTGGGTTTAACCTAGTTCAACTCTACGACCAGCTGGATGTTGAAATTGATGGTAGAGAGAGTGCATAAACCTTCTTACGTTCACGATGTGCGCAATATACAAAGCATATAAATAAGGCTCCATTTTCTGAGCCTTATTTGCGGGTTCTTGTGATTAATTCCAGTTAGGTATAACGACTACGCTTGTAGAATGCGCATGCAGTTGGTTGAGCCCACAACATCCATTACATCGCCTTGAGTAATAATGACTAAATCACCTTTGTGCAAGAACCCTTGCTCTTTAAGGCTAGTAATCGCTGCTTGAGCCGTTGGTAAACCCGCATCACTTTTTGACTCGAAATATACAGGTGTCACGCCTCGGTATAATGCTGCTCGATTTAGTGTCGATTCATTCCGTGATAAGGCAAATATTGGCAAGCCAGAGCTTAAGCGAGACATCATCAACGCAGTCCTGCCGGACTCAGTTAACGAGATCATCGCTTTAATTCCTTCCATGTGATTCGCAGAGTACATGGTTGCCATTGCGATGGTTTCTTCAGCGGTTTCGAAGGTTCTATCTAAGCGATAGGTTGATAGACTTGCCTCCGACATTTTTTCTGCCCCCACACATACTTCGGCCATGGATTTGACCGTTTCTACAGGATATTTACCTGCAGCAGTCTCTCCAGACAGCATCACCGCGTCAGTGCCGTCTAGAACCGCATTGGCTACATCCATCACTTCAGCACGCGTTGGCATTGGGCTAGTAATCATGGATTCCATCATTTGTGTCGCAGTAATCACGATACGGTTTAAACTGCGTGCGCGGCGAATCAGTTTTTTCTGGACACCAATGAGCTCAGGGTCACCGATTTCTACACCAAGGTCACCACGTGCAACCATCACCACATCGGATGCGAGAATAATGTCGTCAATAGACTCATTGGTCGCGACGGTTTCTGCTCGTTCGACTTTAGCCACTAACATGGCTTCAAGGCCTGCATCTCTGGCTAAGCGTCGAGCGTAATGCATGTCTTCGCCGTTACGTGGGAATGAAATAGCAAGGTAGTCCACTTGAATTGCTGCGGCGGTAAGAATGTCGGCTTTATCTTTCTCAGTGAGCGCATCCGCTGACAATCCGCCGCCTTTTTTGTTGATCCCTTTATTGTTGGACAATGGACCACCGACAATCACACGGGTATGAACTTTATTACCCTCTACTTTAGTAACTTGCAGCTGAACGCGTCCATCATCGAGTAATAAAATGTCATTTGGTGAAACATCTTGCGGCAGTTCTTTATAATCTAACCCTACAGATTCTTGATTGCCTTCACCTTTTGGTAAATCACTATCTAATGTGAATTTATCGCCCACATTCAAAATGACTTGGCCGTCTTTAAACGTTGATACACGGATTTTAGGGCCTTGTAAGTCACCAAGAATTGCAACCTGACGCCCAAGTCTTGCTGCAATGGTACGGACTTTGTTCGCACGTTGAATGTGGTCTTCACTGGTTCCATGTGAAAAATTCATACGGACAACGTTTGCACCGGCTTTGATGATCTCCTCAAGTATATTGTCCTTATCCGTTGAAGGACCCAGCGTAGTGACAATTTTTGTTCGTCTTAATTTGGAAGTCATAGATTCTCCGATGAATGTGTGTGTAAAGGTAACTTGAACTCTATCCTTACTTTACGCAATCGCTCTCAAGGTTAGCCTCGCTTAGCCCACACCTTAAAGCTACTTGAATATAAGTATATGCACAGAATGTTTACATTAAGAGTAACCCCGGTAAAACAGACAGATATTCGACAGGCAATGGCCTTATTGATAAAAATACGCTGCTTTAAAGGCATTACTTCATAATTTAGTGAATAAAAATAAGTTATTTTTCAAACAATTTAACAGGAGTAGATTCTTCGTTATTTGATTGAATACACAAACAAACAGGTTTATACGTGATGCTTGTCACGGGGATTTATTAATTCACTTCACAATTAGTTCGCAAAGTAAAAAAATTGTCCCGTTATAGAATTTCGGAGTGCAAGATGTACATGGCTCAACCGGGCCATATTGATCATATCAAACAGGTCAATGCTGGTCGTGTATATAAACTAATTGACCTAAAAGGTCCTATTTCTCGAATTGATTTGTCCAAGCAGAGTGAGCTTGCTCCTGCTAGTATCACCAAAATCACTCGAGAATTAATTGAAGCGCACTTGATTCATGAAACGACAGTACAAGAAGCGACGAGTCGTGGTCGACCTGCTGTCGGTTTGCAGGTCAATAATGAAGGCTGGCAATTTTTGTCAATGCGTTTGGGGCGAGGTTATTTAACCATTGCTTTGCATGAGTTAGGCGGTGATGTACTGATCGATACTAAAATCGAGATACACGAGCTTGATCAAGACGATGTGCTTGAGCGCCTGCTTTACGAAATTGATGAATTCTTTCAGACTTACGCGGATCAACTTGATCGGGTTACCAGTATTGCCCTTACGCTGCCTGGTCTCGTGAACTCAGAGCAAGGTGTCGTTTTGCAGATGCCTCATTACAATGTCGAAAATCTTGCTCTTGGACCAGAGATATACAAAGCAACAGGCTTGCCAGTTTTCATTGCCAATGACACGCGAGCTTGGGCATTAGCAGAAAAGCTTTTTGGTCATTCTCAAGATAATGACAACTCCGTTCTTATCTCTATCCACCACGGTTTAGGTGCGGGCATCATTCTGGATGGGCGCGTTTTGCAAGGCCGTCACGGTAACATTGGTGAACTCGGGCATATTCAAATTGACCCAAATGGAAAACGTTGTCATTGCGGCAATATTGGCTGTTTGGAAACCGTTGCCAGTTCTCAGGCAATTCGTGAAGAAGTCGTAAGACGAATCGCTGATGGCGAAGACTCTATTCTTGCTAAACAAGAGGAAATGAGTATTGAGAGCATTTGTGAAGCCGCTGCAAACGGTGATCCTTTGGCCGTCGATGTGATTGAAAAACTTGGACGCTACTTAGGCTCTGCAATTGCTATTGTGATCAACTTATTTAACCCTGAGAAAATCTTGATCGGTGGTGTGATTAACCAAGCAAAAGATGTGCTTTATCCTGCGGTTCGTCGCTGTATCGAAGAGCAGAGTTTACCTGTTTATCACCAAGATCTTGAGCTGGTGGAGTCTCGTTTCTATAAGCAAGCCACAATGCCTGGTGCCGCGTTGATTAAGCAAGCGTTGTACGATGGTCAACTATTGATGAAGGTTGTGGAAGGTTAAGTACTTTTTAACATGATGATGTGCCGGGCTGTTGAGACTGCATTTGTAGGTGATTTAGGGTGAGACTTAACGGCTCACCCTTTTTGATCGCCTATTACTAGAAAGGGAATTTGAGTTATGTTGCATTGCTATATCTGCGCCATTCATGTAATTTCCTAAAAAGCTCAAGTAAATAAACAAAATGGCTTTCAATGTGCTGCGTGACTTTGCGTCTGATGCAAAGAGAAGTAATACGCTAAAACTGTTGTACTTTAAAGCTGTGCTCGAAAAGCCAAATATTTTAAGGTTATTTGGTTATATAACCTTGCTGTGTCTGTACTGATTTCGAGTAAAATAAGAATTATCCATAATTTAGGTAGTAGTATGTCCGGAGTGTTAAATACGGTTGACCAGCGTACAAACTTGGTTGGTGAAAATCGACTAGAGCTTCTGCTGTTCACTTTAAATAGTCGCCAATTATTTGCGATTAATGTGTTCAAAGTGAAAGAGGTCATCAAGCTTCCACCGTTAACCAAGCTCCCTGGATCGCACTACAATATTCGTGGGGTTGCTTCTCTACGAGGTGAAGCGGTACCAGTGATTGATTTACGAGGCGCAATTGGTTTTCCTGCTTTACGTGGTGAAGCGGAAGAAGAAAATTTGATCGTGACAGAGTACAACCGCACGGTGCAGGGCTTCTTAGTCGGTCCGGTTAAAAACATTATTAATACGGCATGGACTGAAATTCAGCCGCCTCCTTCCACGTCTGGTCGCTCGAATTACCTCACGGCTATCACGCAAATCAAAGAGGGGGATGCCTCTCAAATTGTCGAAATTATTGACGTTGAAAAAGTTTTAGCAGAGATCGTACATTACGACGTGACTATCTCGGAGGACATTCTCGATCAAGAATTGGCCCAAGCAATGGTCGGGCGTAATGTTCTGATTGTGGATGATTCCTCTACAGCTCGTAATCAAGTTCGCGATACGCTTTCTCAATTAGGTATGAATATCATCGAGTGTCGTGACGGGCTAGAAGCGTTAACGGTTTTAAAACGTTGGTGTGATGAAGGTAAAGATGTAGAAAAAGAGCTGTTGATGATGATTACGGATGCTGAAATGCCTGAAATGGATGGTTATAAACTGACCCATGAAGTGCGCCAAGATCCACGTATGTCTAAGTTGTTTATCACATTGAACACTTCTCTGAGCGGTAGTTTTAATGAAGCCATGGTACAAAAAGTAGGCTGTGATCGCTTTATATCTAAATTCCAACCGGATCTGCTGGTTGAAGTTGCTCAAGACCGATTACGCCAGATGCTTTCTAAAAGTGCATGATTAGATCTAGTGAAATCAGAGGGAGCGCACCTCTCTCTGATTTTTAACATCTCTCTCCTTAATTCCTCTGTACTAATGGAAATCCCGAGATTTACTTTGTAGATTGTTCAAGTAGTGCGTGCAATCAATCAACTTACCAGCAATAACGTGCGTGACTTCTCCCTCTCTTTCAAGAATGCCTTTCACCATTAATACTTTAGCGCCTAAATACGCTTGCTTTTGGGCTCGTGCTGTCGCTTGCCAAACGACCACATTAATGTTGCCCGTGTCATCTTCTAACGTAAAAAATGTCACGCCAGCGGCGGTGCCTGGAGATTGTCTTCCTGTTACCACACCTACCACTGTGACCAGTGACTTATGCGGTTTCTCTGTCAGTTGCCTCATGCGGGTAAAGTGAGGGAGTTTGCCCGTTTCTTCTAATAATTTAATTGGATGGCGGCTAAGAGATAGTCCCGTGCTTGCGTAATCCTCAACTAAATTTTCATATTCAGAGGGTCGAGTCTGGTAGCTAACATTGGGTTCTTCGACCTTGTGAAACAATGGTAGGTCAGATAAGGAATCCATTGCTGCCCAGCGAGCGTTATAACGATTTCCCGATAAGGCCTGAAATGCATTGGCTGAAGCCAATAATTCAATGTCACTTCGGCTTCTTAATACCTGCTTTACTTCTTGAATCGATCGGTAACCATTAAGTGGTTTGCGCTCAATAAGCCTTTGTGCGCTTTCTGCGTTAAAGCCTTTCACCAAGCGAAAACCAAGTTGCACGCCGAGCCTGCCATTCGGACGTGAGACGAGATGATGTTGATATTTTGAATGATTGACGCACACCGGCAATACTTCGACGCCATGTCGGCGAGCATCTTGTACTAATTGCGATGGGCTATAAAATCCCATTGGTTGGCTGTTCAACAATGCAGTGTAAAATTCGGCTGGGTAATAATATTTTAACCATGCAGAACAATATGCCAGCACTGCGAAAGACGCTGAATGACTTTCAGGGAAGCCGTACTCACCAAAGCCGCAAATCTGATCGAAAATGCGCTCAGCAAACGCTAAGTCATAACCTCTCTCTTGCATACCATTGATCAGTTTTGGTCTGAATTTAGCGAGATCGCCATTCTTTTTCCATGATGCCATCGCTCGACGGAGTTGATCGGCCTCGCCGCCGCTAAACCCTGCGGCTACCATGGCTAGCTTGATGACTTGCTCTTGGAAAATAGGGACGCCCATAGTCCGCTCAAGAACGCTTTTTACTTCTTCCGATGGATAACTGACAGGCTCTTTGTGATCTCGTCGTTTTAAAAAAGGATGCACCATATCACCCTGAATAGGGCCTGGACGAACAATTGCAATTTGAATCACTAAGTCGTAATAACAAGCAGGCTTTAGGCGAGGAAGCATGCTCATTTGTGCACGAGACTCTATTTGGAATACGCCTATCGTGTCGGCTTTTTGGATCATGCGGTACACGTGTGGATCATCTTGTCGGCGAGTGATTTCGGAAATAGAGAGGGATCGCTGGTGATGTTTCTCGACCAGCTGAAAGCACTTTTTGATGGCGTTTAACATGCCGAGTGCGAGTACATCGACTTTTAGTAGCTTCAAGCTTTCTAAATCGTCTTTATCCCATTGAATGATAGTGCGATCTTCCATCGAGGCATTTTCAACAGGTACCAACTCATATAAAGGGCCAGATGAAATTACAAAACCACCTACGTGCTGAGATAAATGGCGTGGGAAGCCAATGATCTCGTTGACCAATTGGATAAACTGCTGCCCTTTGAGAGATTCTGGTTGTAAGCCAAGTTCAATAATTTGAGCTTGCCAGCCTTGGCTGCGATCTCGGCGATTAACGTTCTTAATGAAAAAATCTAATTGGGTCTCTTCAATCCCTAGTGCTTTACCGACTTCACGCACGGCACTTTTAAAGCGATAGCTGATCACTGTTGCAGCAAGTGCTGCACGCTCACGGCCATATTTTTTGTAAATATACTGGATAACTTCTTCACGGCGCTCGTGTTCAAAGTCCACATCAATATCCGGCGGTTCCTTACGTTCTTTACTGATAAATCGTTCGAATAAGACAGCGATTTGTCGAGGATCGACGGCGGTAATTTCCAGGCAATAACACACCACAGAGTTTGCAGCGGAACCTCGCCCTTGGTAAAGAATGCCTTGCTGTTTCGCGAACATTACGATGTCGTGAATAGTAAGGAAGTAGTAGTGGTATTTCAGCTCTTGAATAAGCGCCAGTTCATTCTCGATGGTTTGATTGACTTCTGCTGGCACGCCTTCAGGAAAACGCAGCTTTTTACCACGCTCGACCAACATACGTAAGTAAGAGTCGGGTGTGTAACCATCTGGGATCAGCTCGGTAGGGTATTCGTATTTTAAATCGGAGAGCTTAAACTCGCATAAATCGGCGATGTAAGTACTTTCTTCCAGCCATTCTGGTTTGTAAATCCGAATCAACTTTTTAAAAGGACGAAGCGCTCGCTCAGTATTCGAAATACGGTCAAAACCGAGTTTATCGACGCTACACCCATGCTTTATAGCAGTAAGTACATGCTGTAATGGCAAGCGTTCAACATCATGCATGAGAACGCCTCCGCAGGCAGTTATAGGTAATTGAAATTCATGTGCTAACTGCTCGCAGTGCGCAATGTACTCAGTATCGTTGTTACTCAAATGGCGCTGAATCGCTACCCACAAACGATTAGCGTGGTGTTGATTGAGCCAGCGCCCCCAATAGTGATCACTCTCTTGATGTGTGGGCAGCCACAATACCAAACAATGTCGAACCGACATCAAATCCCATTCGAACAGTTGATAGTTGCCTTTTTCACTGCGTCTTCTTGCGTTTGTGATGATACGACACAACTCGGCATAAGCCTTGCGACAAGGGCAAAGCAGTACGATTTGGCATTCATCATTTAACCAAAACATACTTCCAACGATTTGTTTGATATCGAGTTTATGTTGTTCGATGGTCGCATGGGCTTTGACAACGCCCGCGACTGAACATTCATCCGTTATAGCTAGAGCTTGATAGCGATAGAAAGCAGCTTGGAGTACCAGCTCTTCTGCATGAGAAGCTCCAGTCAAAAAAGAGAAGTTAGACTGACAAAATAGTTCCGCGTAACTCATAATGACCCAACAAAAATAACTGTCGATTTAACAAAAATAGCCATGAAGAAACCAGTGCTTGTGCTGATCACGAAATATCCATAACCAGCGGCCTTGCTTGGTGTGTGCAATGTAGTAATCACGCATGATCTCATCACCATCCCACCACCCAGAAACTATTCGCTCAGGTCCGTGGACCAAAGAAACTTGCTCTTGCAATACAATGGGAGTCGGTAATTGCATTGCTGGGCGTAGTATGGATGGTATGGCGTGCCCCTTTTCATCCGTAGCATCAGCAGGGCGATACTGACTGGCCTTTTCTGGTCTAGGATCGCAAGCAATATTGGGTTTTAAAACGGCACTTTTTCCCAATTTAGCTTGCAGTAAAGAAAGCAACTCTAAAGCATTCATGTTTCCTTTCTGCCCAGCAAAGAGATCGCGTGATGCACTAAGAGGCTCACCTTGACGGATGACTTTTAACGTTAGCCCTGTGACTGGGCCATTAAGCGAGAGTGACTCTAAGCTCAAACTCGCTAACTGTTGCCAACGCTGACATAGGTAATCACCTTGCGCAGAAGTGAGTTGAAGGTGTTGCTCTTGTTTCTCACGCTGGTGGAGTGTTAAACACAGTTCAAAAGCGACCTTATCTCTTAATTTAAGAAAGATTTCGAGTTGACGAAGTAATTTGGCCAACGGCTTTTCAATCCACTGAACGTTTTCGATCTCAAACAACAGCTCTAAATAAACTTGGAAGGATTCGGTAGGGTGATAAAAGTCGACAGGGTGTTTAAACTGCCCAGTCAGTCGACCAACGTAGTTCACCAAATCGATATCAAAGCGTCGTGCGATGTCTTGCAATGGCAGTTCAAGCAGGTTTTGCAATGTGGTGACACCTACACGTTGTAACTTCTCTACGGTAGCGTTTGATAAATCTGTCAGTGTTAACGGTATTGGTGATAAGGCTTTTTGTATGGCAGATTTGTCTTCACTGATGACGTTCGCTCCTGATATTGCCATCAATTTGGCAGCAAAAGGCGAAAAACCACATCCGAATTGAAAACTCAGTTTCAGCTCCGATAAGTGAGCTCTGACTTTATTCCAATAGTTTTCAAGCCCTTCATACAGAGCGAGCATTGGAGTAGCACGCAGTAAAATACCTTGGTTTGGCATCAACACAACGTCAGATGTGATCAAATACAGCCATTGAGCAATTTCTTGTAACTTGCTCCATTCGGTGTGCGGATGATAAGGATGCACTTGTAAATCTCGACACAAGGACGCAGCACTGCCTAGGCCCATACCTGGTTTAATGCCTTGTTGTTCGGCGATCTCGTTGTATTGAATAATCTGGCAACGTTGGCTTTCGACAATCACTACGGGTTGTTCTTGGTTATCACCAAAGAGTGCGTCTAGCTGCAGGCGAGGGAAGTGCAAGTAAATCCACAGAGCCATATCACTAACCTTGGTTCGCCAGTGGGAAATTGACCACAGTCGAGTGCACAGTTTCAGATGATGGTTTCACCAGTTGCGGATAATGGTGTTGGAAGCCGATACTAACGCTACCTCTATTCCAACCTCCTTTCCTTTTCAGCACTTCAACATGAATCCCTTGCTCGTCGCCTTTCAGTTTTAAACTGAGTGACACAGGCAAAGACAAGCGGTTGATAGTATCTGTTTTAAGCATAAAGAGAGGGCAACTCCCTTGTTCACTTGCTACCTGTAAGCGTTTCACTTGATGTATTTCAAGCTCTTCTTGCCATAACAAAACATTACTGCATACCCCACTTTTCAGACATTGCTCTGCAGCCCAAAGAGCATCTTTGGGGTGAGTTGGAGTAACAACCCACACTTGGTTTATATCCAACCCGATGTAGTGTAAAAACAGAGAATTCACTAGCGCAGGTGGTTGAATAAATGCGGTCATACCATTGGTCTGAGTGGCTTTTAAATAGGGAGCGAGCAAACGCAATTCACCAATACTACCAATAGATTCCATCTCCACTACGCCATGAGGTGGAAAGCCTCCGCCGAGCAAATCATCTAATTCAGAAAAACCGGAACTAGTCTGCAACTGCTGAGGATCTGCTTTCGTTAAATTTGCTTGCCAAACAAGGTGTTGGCTTTTTAAGTTCTGAATAATATCTTGCATAATAAGCACCTGTATATACATACAGTATATTTCTGTGGGAGAAAGTCGCAAGATTTTTATGAAGAGAGAAATGAAAAAAGGCAGCGTTTGCTGCCTTTTCAATCGATTATGTGAAGTAACCTGAATGAGTTATTTACGCTTCGGTTGAGCGTCGATGCACTGACCGTTCACATCGGTAACCGCAGGATCCATTAAGTGCAAATATAGCGGCATGATATCCAGTGGCGTTTTGAGAGTATTCGCATCTTCACCCGGATATGCTTTTTCACGCATGCGAGTACGAGTGGCACCAGGGTTAATTGCGTTAACGCGGATCGGTGTATCACTCAGCTCGTCAGCTAAAACTTGCATCATGCCTTCTACGGCAAATTTAGAGATAGCGTATGGCCCCCAGAATGCGCGGCCAGAGTGGCCGACGGTTGAAGAGGTAAAGATAATACGCCCAGCTTCTGATTTACGCATCACAGGCAGTAGTGCTTGAGTCATTAGCACTTCGGCTTTCACGTTGATCTGCATGATATCGTCGAAGTCTTCCTCTTTGATTTGATCAAATGGACACAGCGAACTCAAGACACCTGCGTTATGTAATAGACCATCCAAGCGACCAAACTGTCCTTCGATTGTCTCTGCCATATCAATGTAATTCTGCTGAGTTGCTCCCTTGAGATCCAATGGAATGATAGCTGCTTGTGGATAGCCAGAAGCTTCAATCTCATCATAGATAGATTCAAGGTTTTGCACATTTCTACCCAAGAGAATAACAGTTGCACCGTGCTCGGCATAAGAAAGCGCGGCTTGACGGCCGATGCCATTACCAGCGCCAGTAACAAGAATGACTTTACCTTTTAGAGCATCAGCTGAAACGGAGTAGTTCACGGCGATAAATCCTTATTATTGTAAGAGGGTCCATGATAGTTAATTGACGCTAAAAAACGCCTGTTTCTCAATGGAAAATCTTGGTAATCGTGACAAGATGGTTACAATACACCAATTCATGTGTTATACCAATTCCAGAACTTTCGTTAGGTATGCTATCAATCAGAACAAGTGGTTACAAACCGCGCTGCCTTCTCGCTGATGTTTCTGCGTAACATACTAACCTAACGTCATCTGAAATGAGATAAAGGAGCTCTCGTTGGAATTTTTATTAGATTATGGTCTGTTTCTGGCCAAAATTATCACGGTGGTTGCTGCGATAATTGTTCTGCTCATTATTGCAAAATCGGCTGGTGGCAAATCGGGTGCGGCGAAAGGGGAGTTAGAGATTACCAACCTTTCAGAGCAACACAAACAATCTGTTGAGCAGTTAGAGCATCATTTGCATGACGATGCTTTCATCAAGGCTCGAGATAAAGCCGTCAAGAAAGAAGAAAAAGAGAAGAACAAATCTCGCGAGAAAGAAATCAAACAAGCGAGCAAAGACGGTTCATTAGATAGCAAGCGTGAACCACACCTATTTGTTCTTGATTTCAACGGTAGCATAGACGCAAAAGAAGTCGCGTCTCTACGTGAAGAAATCACCGCTATTTTGGCTGTCGCACGTGAAGGTGATGAAGTGTTACTTCGCTTAGAGTCTGGCGGTGGTATGGTTCATGGTTACGGCCTTGCCTCTTCTCAACTGGACCGAATCAAAGCTGCGGGTCTTCCTCTGACCATCTCTGTTGACAAAGTTGCGGCAAGTGGCGGTTACATGATGGCATGTGTAGCAGATAAGATTGTTTCTGCACCATTTGCAATTGTGGGGTCTATTGGCGTTATCGCACAAATTCCTAACTTCAACAAACTGTTGAAGAAACATGACATTGAGTACGAACAACTAACAGCGGGTGAATATAAACGCACGCTAACGATGTTCGGTGAGAATACCGATAAAGCGCGCGATAAGTTTAAGCAAGAACTTGAAGAAACACATGTCTTGTTTAAAGACTTCATCCGTGAGCGTCGTCCTAGTTTGGACCTAGACAAAGTAGCCACTGGTGAGCACTGGTTCGGTACACAAGCGAAAGATCTTGGTTTGGTGGATGACATTAGTACATCTGATGATATCGTTGTTGCGGCATGCAAAGATAAAACTGTACTTTCTGTGCATTATGTACAAAAGAAAAAACTGGCCGACAAGCTAGCAGGTGTGGCGGGTAAAGTCGCTGATAGTGTGATTTTAAAGTTAGCTGAGCGTGGTCAAAAGCCGATTGTTTAATCGAGCTTAAGTTCATGACATTTAAAACGGCGAGGGCGGAAGCTCTCGCCGTTTTTGTTGAACTTTATGTTTATTGATGAATCCAATTACGCATTAGGTGTAATGCTTTACACGACATTTTTCCTCGCTCCAAAGACTGATTACCCGTATAATGTGCGCCTCGAAAACCGAGCAAATTGCTGAAAAGAAACTATTGGTGGAGAAGAACATGTCCTCTCAAACTCCGGTTGTAACCGTAGATGGACCTAGTGGTGCAGGTAAAGGCACTTTATGTATGTTGCTGGCGAAAAAGTTGGGTTTCCAACTCTTAGATTCTGGCGCAATTTATCGTGTACTTGCACTCGCTGCGATTCACCACGGTGTCGACACCGAGTCAGAAGATGCTCTTGTCCCACTAGCAACCCACCTAGACGTTCAATTTATCGCGGAAGGTGACTTAGTTAAGGTCATTCTAGAAGGCGAAGACGTGTCAGGGGAGCTTCGTAAAGAAGAAACGGGTATGGCAGCATCTAAAGTTGCGGCTTTGCCACGTGTTCGTGAAGCATTACTACGTCGTCAGCGTGCATTTGAGACCGCTCCGGGTCTGGTTGCTGATGGTCGTGATATGGGCACAATTGTATTCCCGAGTGCGCAAGCAAAAATCTTCCTTGATGCGAGTGCTGAAGAGCGTGCAAATCGACGCCTTAAACAGTTGCAAGAGAAAGGGTTAGATGTTAGATTTGCTGACCTTTTAAGCGAGATCCAAGAGCGTGACGACCGAGATCGTAACCGCCCAGTGGCGCCATTACGCCCTGCTGAGGATGCGCTTGTGCTAGATTCTACGTCGATGACTATCGACGAAGTAGTAGAAAAGGCACTACAATATATCGAATCGAAGCTAGCTGAGTAATAATACTCGACTAGGCTAAGAGCGTTGGTCGCAAGGATGATGACTGGCGAATTTAATAACCCCATGCGGTAGGATACCCGTGGAAGTTTAATTTATTGAAGATTAATTAAATGACTGAATCTTTTGCTCAACTCTTTGAAGAGTTTCTAAACGAAACAGAATTCCAACAAGGCAGCATCGTTAAAGGTACTGTAGTAGCTATCGAGAACGGTTTCGTTCTTGTTGACGCTGGTCTTAAGTCTGAATCTGCTATCCCTGCTGAACAGTTCAAGAACGCTGCTGGCGAACTTGAAGTTGAAGTTGGCGCTGAAGTAGACGTAGCTCTAGACGCTGTTGAAGATGGTTTCGGTGAAACTCAACTTTCTCGTGAGAAAGCTAAGCGTCACGAAGCTTGGATCGTACTTGAGAAAGCTTACGAAGAAGCTGAAACTGTTGTTGGTATCATCAACGGTAAAGTTAAAGGCGGTTTCACTGTTGAACTAAACGGTATCCGTGCTTTCCTTCCTGGCTCTCTAGTAGACGTACGTCCAATCCGCGACACTGCTCACCTAGAAAACAAAGAGCTAGAGTTCAAAGTTATCAAACTTGACCAAAAACGTAACAACGTAGTTGTTTCACGTCGTGCAGTTATCGAATCAGAGAACAGCGTTGAGCGTGACGAGCTTCTAGAAACTCTACAAGAAGGTTCTGAAGTTAAAGGTATCGTTAAGAACCTTACTGACTACGGTGCGTTCGTTGACCTAGGTGGCGTTGACGGTCTTCTACATATCACTGATATGGCTTGGAAGCGCGTTAAGCACCCATCTGAAATCGTTAACGTTGGTGACGAGATCCAAGTTAAAGTTCTTAAGTTCGACCGTGAGCGTACTCGCGTATCACTAGGTCTTAAGCAACTAGGCGAAGATCCATGGGTAGCAATCGCTAAGCGTTACCCAGAAGGTCACAAACTAACTGGTCGCGTAACTAACCTAACTGACTACGGCTGCTTCGTTGAAATCGAAGAAGGCGTTGAAGGTCTAGTTCACGTTTCAGAAATGGATTGGACTAACAAGAACATCCACCCTTCTAAAGTTGTTAATGTTGGCGACGAAGTTGAGGTTATGGTTCTTGAAATCGACGAAGAACGTCGTCGTATCTCTCTAGGTCTGAAACAGTGTAAAGCTAACCCATGGCAGTCATTCGCTGAAGCACAAGCTAAAGGCGACAAAGTTACTGGTAAGATCAAGTCTATCACTGACTTCGGTATCTTCATCGGTCTAGAAGGCGGCATCGATGGTCTAGTTCACCTATCTGACATTTCTTGGAATGTTGCTGGCGAAGAAGCTGTACGTGAGTACAAGAAAGGCGACGAGATCTCTGCAGTTGTTCTAGCAGTAGACGCTGAGCGTGAGCGCATCTCTCTAGGCATCAAGCAAATGGAAAATGACCCATTCAATGCTTACGTTGCTGACAACAAGAAAGGTGTTCTAGTTAACGCTACTGTAACTGCTGTTGACGCTAAAGGCGCTACTGTTGAAATCGCAGAAGGCGTTGAAGGTTACATCCGTGCTTCTGAAGTATCACGCGATCGCGTAGAAGATGCTTCTCTAATCCTAAGCGCTGGTGATGTTGTTGAAGCGAAGTTCACAGGTGTAGACCGTAAGAACCGCGTAATCAACCTATCTATCAAAGCTAAAGACGAAGCTGACGAGCAAGAAGCAATGGCATCTATCAACAAGCAAGATGACAATGCATTCGGTAACGCAATGGCTGACGCTTTCAAAGCTGCTAAAGGCGAATAATATACTCGCTTAAGCAAAAAAGGAGCCGCAAGGCTCCTTTTTTATATTTGGTCATATTTAAGTAGTAATACTAATGACAGTAAACTATCTTAATAAAAGGCATTTCTTCATTGCGCATTTTGCATAAAATTTGTCTAGAATTGTCAGCAAGTGTTTGTTGGAATTAGTATTACTTACTATAATAAGTGATAAAGATACTCAAAGAGGGCAACTATGACTAAGTCTGAACTGATTGAAAGACTCTGCGCTGAGCAAACACACTTATCAGCGAAAGAGGTAGAGGATGCTGTAAAAGATATTTTAGAGCACATGGCCTCTACACTAGAGAGCGGTGACCGTATCGAGATCCGTGGCTTTGGTAGTTTTTCTCTTCATTACCGCGAGCCTCGCGTAGGTCGTAACCCTAAAACGGGCGATAAAGTGGAATTGGAAGGTAAATACGTTCCACATTTCAAACCTGGTAAAGAACTTCGTGAGCGTGTAAATATTGGTTAATGCACTCTTATTAGTTTGAAAAAAGCGGCATACGTTTGTGTATGCCGCTTTTTTGTAATGTATCCAAGTTAGTCATACATCCAAGATCGTTTACTAATCTAATTGTGGATTCAGCTGTTTTCTTTGCTGCTTTCTATACCCAAATAACTTTAACTTCTAAGCATGTCTACAAACTAAGCATCTTGAGGTTACTTGGGTATAGATTATTGCTAATATACGTAGTCTGAAGAAGCATTTTCCTGCATAATCTTACCGACTTACTCCTAGAAGGGTGATGTAACATGAAAATTATAAAAATCGTTGCTGTTTTAGCTCTCTTTTTAATTGCATTGGCGTTAGGTTCCCAAAACCAAGAGCTCGTGACTTTTAACTATCTTCTAGCAAAAGGAGAGTTCCACTTATCTACGCTATTAGGTGTAGTATTTGTGGTTGGCTTTGCTTTAGCGTGGGTTATCTTTGGTAGCATCCAACTGAAAACTCAGCTACAGGTCCGTCGTTTAAAGAAAAAACTGAAAAAGTACGAACCAACTGAATCAAACAACGCTGCTGATAAGCCAGCCATTGAAAAACAGGCATAAGGATAAGGCTTAACTTTAATGCTTGAACTACTCTTCTTGTTGTTGCCTATAGCTGCTGCGTATGGCTGGTATATGGGGCATCGCAGCGCTCAGCAAGACAAGCAGAAGCAATCTCATCAAATCTCTCGTCAGTATATGACGGGTCTTAATCTGCTGCTCTCTGACCAATCAGATAAGGCTGTCGATCACTTTATTGAATTGCTCCAAGTTGATAACGAGACCATCGATACTCACCTTGCGTTGGGTAACCTGTTCCGGTCTCGTGGTGAAGTCGACCGCGCAATCAGAATTCACCAAAATCTTATTTCTCGTTCAGGCTTAACACTGGACCAAAAGAACCTCGCCCTTCAACAGTTAGCGAAAGACTACATGGTCTCAGGTTTTCTTGATCGTGCAGAGAAAATCTTCGAACAGTTAGTCGAAGAGCCAGATTACAAAGAGGCGGCTCTTCAACAATTAGTGACCATTTATCAGCAAACACGAGAATGGGAAAAGGCGATTTATTACGCGAACCAATTGGCTAAGTTAGGTAATAAACGCTCAAGGATGCGTGCAAATATTGCCCATTTTTGGTGTGAAATAGCCATGCTCGACCAAGCTGATGGGAATACTAATAAGGCAATACAGCATTTTAAAAAAGCGTTAGCGGAAGACCCGAAGTGTGTTCGAGCAAGTATTGCTTTGGGACGAATTTATCTAGAGTCTGAAGACTATAAGCACACCATCAAATATCTGACAGGGGTACTTGAGCAAGATAAAGACTTTATCAGTGATGTCTTGCCAACTATTGCAGAATGCTATCATCATCTGGGTCAGGAAGATGAACTTGTCGAGTTTCTGCGAGCTTGTATTGATAAGAAAGCAGGCGTATCAGCCGAGTTGATGTTGGCTCAATTAGTTGCTCATCACGAGAACGTTGGGGCTGCTCAAGAGTTACTGACGAAACAATTGCTGAAAAACCCAACCATGAAGGGCTTCTACCGTTTAATTGACTACCACATTGCAGAAGCAGAAGATGGTCGAGCGAAAGACAGCCTATCAACACTACAAGCGATGGTGGGTGAACAGTTAAAAGTGAAACCACATTACCGATGCCGGAAGTGTGGATTTTCTACCCATTCCCTTTATTGGCATTGTCCGTCCTGTAAAGGATGGGGGACGATCAAGCCAATCCGCGGATTGGATGGTGAATAATTCTTAATGCAGCTGGCAGAGTTTCTGTCCGCTGCATTTTTTTAACTTTTTATTTAATAAGAACCAAAACAGTTAGGAGATGAAATGATCGACCAAAAAGTTATTGTCGCACTGGATTATGATAACCAAGCAGATGCACTTGCGTTTGTAGATAGAATTGATCCTGCGTCATGCCGACTAAAAGTTGGCAAGGAGATGTTTACGCTATTTGGTCCTGATTTTGTACGTGAACTCCATAAACGTGGTTTCTCGGTATTCCTAGATTTAAAATTTCACGATATTCCAAACACCTGTTCGAAAGCAGTTCGCGCTGCGGCTGAAATGGGTGTATGGATGGTGAACGTACACGCGAGCGGTGGTGAGCGTATGATGACGGCATCACGTGAAATTCTTGAGCCATATGGTAAAGATCGTCCACTTCTTATCGGTGTAACGGTACTAACCAGTATGGAACAAAGTGATTTAGCTGGTATTGGTTTGAATGTTGCGCCTCAGGAGCAAGTTATTCGTCTAGCAACCTTGACCAAAAACGCAGGCTTAGATGGTGTCGTATGTTCAGCGCAAGAGTCCTCATTACTGAAGAGCGAACTAGGCCAAGAATTTAAATTAGTGACCCCTGGTATTCGACCTGCTGGTTCAGAACAAGGTGACCAACGCCGTATCATGACGCCAGTAGACGCTATCCAATCAGGTTCAGATTATCTTGTGATTGGTCGCCCTATCACTCAAGCGTCAAATCCTGCAGAAGTGCTGAAGTCGGTCAATGAGAGCTTATCTAACATGTAAGCACTGTCTCGATTGTATGGAGAAAAGTGAGGCTAAGATGCCTCACTTTTTACATCGAATGAAAATACTAATCGCGGTAAACAACCATTCCTTTTAACCAGCTATGTCTGATCATTTACTCGCTTTAACTGGTATATCGGGGCCAATTGAGATAAAGGTTCTGCGGTTTATTCTGAGTAAAGTAGGGCTTGGTACTATGCCGATCACACTTTTGTAACATAACTCATTGTGATGCCTCGAAAATGCAACCATGTGTTATTGATGGCTTGCGTTACAAATGTCTAAAGAATACTATGGCGAAGATGCATTCACTGCGTTGTAAGGTCTAGGATGACCTAGTGAAACTCTTTGAAATTAATATAGAAGCTGGCAGGACGTCACTTCATATTACGTTCCTATTATTTCCTATCTGCGTATTTTAAATCGCAGCTTTCTGTGAGCTTTCACACGCTGTCTTCCTTGTTACGACCTTAGTGCGCAAACACAACAAGGAAGAAACATGACTAAAAAACTGCCATTTTCAGTACTAGCAACACTGACCGCTGCCAGTTTTCAACTGAGTGCGGCAGAATTGCCAGCTGATATCGAATGGATTTCAAACAACAACGAACCTCTATTTGCCTCTGAAGAGGCGGTACGAGGGGGCACCTATCGCACTTACATTCAGAGCTTTCCGCAAACATTACGAAGTGTTGGTCCAGATGCGAACTCAGGTTTGCGCCAATACTTAATGGATGGTTCACCAAAACTGGCTCAGCGTCATCCAAATACTGGCAAATGGATCCCTCAACTTGCTAAGTCATGGGCATTTGGAGAAGACAACAAAACCGTATTCTTTAAACTCGACGAAACGGCCGAGTGGTCAGATGGTGAAAAAATTACAGCAGATGATTACGTCTTTATGATGAAGTACTACACGTCAAAAGACATTATCGACCCGTGGTACAACGACTTCTTCACAAACAGTATTGTGAGTGTTGAAAAAATTGATGACTACACGATCAAAGTCAATCTTGCTGTAGCTCAAAGTCATGACTCACTTATGGTTATGATTAACATGCCAAGTAATGGTTTTCAGCCTCGTCCTGAACACTTCTTTGAAGGAGAAAAGGACGCAAATAACGATGGCATGCCTGATAACTTCGTCAGAAAGTTTAACTTTAAATCTGAGCCAACCGCAGCGCCTTACTACATTGATCAAGTGAAGAAAGGTAAGAGCGTAACATTCAAACATGTCGGTGAAGATTGGTGGGGATACAACAACCGCTACTATAAAAACCGTTATAACGTTGAAAAGGTTCGCATTAAGGTGATTCGCGATCCTGATATTGCCATGAAGCACTTTGAGAAAGGCAACTTAGACTACTTTGAGATGGTGCTACCAAGCTTTTGGCATGACAAGACCAATAGTGATGTGTACAAAAAAGGCTATATCCAAAAGTACTGGGGCTTTAACGAAGCACCGCAAGGAGCTGGTGGTCTTTGGATGAACACAGCGATGCCGATGTTGGATAACCTAGAAGTGCGTAAAGGTGTTATGGCAGCCACTGACTATGACGGCATGATTGAAAACATCATGCGTGGAGATTATTCACGTAAACCGCATGGACTCGGCTTTGGTCATGGCGAATACGATGATCCTAACAATACACCGCCAAAGTTTGATGCTGATGCGGCGGTTAAACACTTCGAAAAAGCGGGCTTTGACAAAGTGGGCGCAGATGGTATTCGTGTTAACGACAAGGGCCAACGCTTGAGCTTTGCTATCACCTACGGATACAACTCTTGGACACCGCGTATTGCATACCTGAAAGAGCAAGCGAAACTTGCTGGTCTTGAGTTCACGTTAAACTTGGTGGATGGCTCATCTGCGTTTAAATACATTCTTGAGAAAAAGCATCAGCTAGCGTTTTTGAATATGGGCTCTGGTGAGATCCCTGCGTATTGGGAATACCTACACTCGGATAATGCAAATCGACCACAAACGAATGCTCACACCAACTACAGCAGCCCTGAGCTAGACAAGTTAATTGAAGCGTATGATTCTGAGTTTGATCAGGAGAAGCGTTACGACTTGTCGCATCAAATCCAAAACTATGTCAGCAAAGCGAATATCATCGTTCCTGGCTACATGGTGCCTTATTCTCGAGTTGCTCATTGGCGCTGGGTTAAAATTCCTAAAAACGGCATGACAAAAGCGACAGAATGGGTGCTTCATCCAATGGATATCGGTAATTTCTGGATTGATAACCAAGTAAAAGAAGAGACAGAAGAAGCGATGGACGAGGGTAAAACCTTCCCAGAATTAACGGTAATTGATGATCGTTACAAATTGTAAATCAGTAGTTTAGATAGAAAATGATAGCCCCGGTAATGAATTTTATCGGGGCTTTCTTTTTTACTTAACAAGGTAAGACACTTCTAAAAGGTAGGTTTTTGCATCACCAAGCAAAGAGAACGCTTTATCGATGGTTTTAAATCGATCATCAAGCGAGTCGCTGGATATCAGCTGGCTGAATGTTTGCAACGAGAAAGCTTCGTTTGCTTTGAAGAACTGATGTACGTTTTCAAGCTGCACTTTATGAATATGCTCCACCTTATTTAGGGCGGTGGTTAAATCGGAAATGTTAATCGACATTGCTACTCGGGAACCTTATCAACAAGACCTATATGAGGTCATAGAGTGGGGTTTTATATTTTGCGACAGAGAGTAACACCGAAGAGCAATTTATAGTCTGATGAAGATCAATTTGCCTTATTTAAGCATCTGTAACGCGGCACTAGACGTGTACCTAGAGCTAGTACACGTTACAACGCTTGAATATAGGCTAGGGTTTCACCTGATCAAAAGTAAAAGCCAAGTCCGACTAAAAGCCCTTGAGAAGCCGTATCATATTCAAATACCTCTTCATTTTTGTAATCGACCCAGGTCGACTTGTAAGCTAAGTTGAGATCAGACCATTCGTTAAAGCGATAACGAACACCAGTTTGAATGGCATAAGTGAAGTGAGTATCGTTGCCAAGTCCGGCGTCGATACTGGCATGAAATCGCCAGTTTTCACTCAATTCATCAATGAGTCGCAAGCCAACTAAAAAATCGACCCAATCTTCTTGTAATGACAGTCTATCTTCTAGTACCCGGTTGTCATTACGATACAGCTTGCCGGTGATGTCATTGTCCCACCAACGTAATCCAAACATATAATCCAGTTTACCAAATGAATATTGTTCGCGTTGGAATGCCTTTGCTTCTAGAACACCTTGCCGTATTTCGATGTCCGCACGATAACGAGCGTTAGGCAGAGCGCCCTTGATATTATTAACATCACCACTTAAGTTCATGAAACTATAATCTATGTAGTAGCCCCACTTACTTTGGTAAATACTCTCGAATCGCAACATCGCCCCAATATCGAGGTGGTCTACGATGAACTTAGGATCGACATCCACCTCTGATGAAAAGCGACCAATACTGGTATCCCCGTGGATATTCAGTCCTAGCATGTACACTTCTATGCTATTTCGCCAACGAGATTCTTGTGTCTCGGCTGAGAGCGCTACTGATGTAGGTAATACAAGAATGAGTGAGGAGAGTGATAGCAGGTTACATGGTTTCATCCAATTTCCTTTTCGGCTTTTCGTCAGCTTTCAGCTTAGTAGAAGTCGCTACACTCTGCATAAAAAAGGGAAGCAACTTGCTTCCCTGTAATTAACATTGACTTAGAGTTGTTTGGCAATGTCTGAGGTTAGGCTTTCTAAGCCTATGGATAAAGCGTTGACGAGCGCTTCATAGCCCTCATCTTGAAGCGGCTGAGAGATTTGTATTGGCGCGCTGTTTTCTACCTTACCTTCGGCATTAATGAGTAACCATTCCCCCTCAATTTCGATATTACCTTTGTAGCTGCCATTAAATTTATTTAACGTAAGCTGGAGTTTGGCTTCACCGCTTTGATCCAACAGATTATTCATTTCAGTCGGCCAGTAATGACTTTGCTTGTGACGTAGTTCCGCGACGACTCTCTGAGTGATTTGCTCAGAAATACTGTGCGCCCATTGATTGTGCTTCGCCTGAATAACTTGGGTCTCAGAGGTTCGATAAACAATGCCATTATCATTCAAATAACTCGCCAATGTCACTGGACGAACAACTAAAGTTGGGCGCTGAGCGATATCAGAAGAGCTCAGCGTCACTGGTTCCGCCTTAGGTAGAAGGTACATAGCTCCTTTAGTTTGCGGAGCGCTACTGCAACCCGTTAGACCGACAAATAGCGCGATAGACAGAAAGAATACTCGTTTCATTAGTTTTTGCCTTTAACTGGTATTGGGTCACTGATTTCATCTTCTCCAAACACGAGAGAGTTTGGCTTTTCGTTTAGCTGTTTAAGTACGGGTTTAAACTCTGTCATTACGCTTTCTAATTCTTTTAGCGTGGCTTCCATTTCGCTGTACATGGTTGAGTTGGGCCCATAACCATCGAGTGTTTTTTGTAATTGCTGTAAGCTTTGGCGAATATCTGTTGGGATCTCTTGCGTCTCTTTTTGATTCAAAAGTTTATCAATACTGTCCGCCACGCGTTCTGCTGAAGCTAACGTTTTTTCGGACGTTTTTAACGTTGAATTGAGAGAGTCTAGTGTTTCTTCCATTGGTAAGTTATTAATCTTATTTAGGAAGTCGTTCACTTGGCGCTGAACCTGCGCAAAACCACCACGCATGGTTGGGAAAACATCTAAATCAGCAAACTTACTCGGTACGTAAGGCTCGTCGTTTGGATAGAAGTCGGCGTCAACATACAGTGCGCCTGTTAATAAGTTACCTGTTTTTAAAGTACCACGTAGGCCTTTAGCAAACTCACTCTTCAATTTATCTTTTAACATTGGTAAAGATTGGGATTGGAAATCGCCATAAACACGGCCGAGCTCGATTCGTACCAATACAGGGATTTTTTTCGCAGAAAAGTTCTCTTCTGGGGTTGGAAGTCGCATTGGTACACGCATCACAGTACCAATTCTCAAGCCTCGATATTCGACAGGTGCCTTACGTTTAAGTCCTCGTACCGATTCATCAAAAAGCATAACGAATTCAATATAATCATCGTACATGCCTTCTCGAAGTTGTTTAATATCATCGTACAAGCGGAAGTTGACCATATTTTCAGTGAGCTGTTCACCGGATTCAAGACCTGGAACGGTATCGAAGGTAACACCACCCGTTAGCATGCTCTCTAATGAGCCAAACTTGACTTCGAACCCTTCAGCGTTGAGCTGTAAATCTACGCCAGAATTCAGCCAGAACTTGGTACGAGTGCGCACTAAGCTGTCATAAGGCTTGAAAATAAAGAGTTGGTATAACGCTTTGCGAGTGTCAACATCAAAGCTGGTTTTCTCTACACGACCAACCGTAAAGCCTTTATAAATGACGGGGTCACCAACGCCTAGCTTACCAGCCTCGCGGTGTGTTAACACAAGGCGTAACCCCTCTGCATCAGGAGAGGCGACTGGGGGAACATCTAAGACCGTAAAGCGCTCTTTCTCTATCTTAGATTTACCCGGCTGAAGTTGGATATAAGCGCCAGAGAGCAAGGTCTCTAAACCTGAAACGCCATCACGGCCAATACGAGGCTTCACAACCCAAAACATGGTGTCATCTCGCAGCATGCGTTCTGCATCCTTGTTCATTTGTGCCTTAGCGATGATGTGATCGTAATTTTCACTGAGAGTGACTTCAGTAATCAGTCCGACTTTTACATTCAATGCTCGGATTTCGGTTTTGCCAACCTCAATCCCATCTGCGGTTGGCAGTTGGAGAGTAATTTGTGGGCCTGTACTGTTGATATATTGGAACAGCATCCACGCTCCCATGGCTAGCGCAAGGATCGGGACAATCCATATCGCAGAAATCTGCTTTTGCGGTTTTATTTGAGCGGTTACGTTGTTCTCATCACTCATATTTGGCTTTCTCGTTTAAGTTGTCAGAAATCGGCTCCTGCACTTCGTTTTGTGGCAATTGCCACAACAAACGTGAGTCAAATATCATTGCAGAAAGCATAGTAAAAATGACCACTGCCGCGAAAGAGAGCGCAGCAGGACCTGGATAAATCGCCATTAAGTTTTGCAGCTGAACCAGTGCAACTAAGATCGCGACGACGAAGATATCGATCATGGACCAACGGCCAATAAACTCAGTTATGCGGTAGATCTTTAAGCGTGAAATACTCTCTTCGTGCGGAAGATATCGCGCTTTTTGCGCATTGTAATACAGCCACGCGAGTGCCAGCATTTTCGCCATTGGAATAAATACGCTAGCAAAGAAAATTACCATCGCAATAGGGTAAGAACCTAAATGCCAAAGCAATATTACCCCCTCCATGATAGTCGAACCTTCTGCATGTCCAAGACTTACGGTGTACATCATAGGGTAGAGGTTTGCAGGGATATAGAAAATGACTGAAGCAAACAAAAGCGCCCAAGCTTTTTGTAAGTTGTCTGCGGGGTTGTATTTGTGAATAGGGCTTTTACAACGAATGCAGTGTTGGTGTTTTTTAGCTTCAATAGGGTTGAGCTGGTGACACGTATGACAACCAATATGGTTGTGGTTATGGTGCGTATCACCCTCTTTTACATCAGATAGCTCGATAGCTGGAATAAAGTGCCCCCAGAGCCAGCTTTTGTCGACCATTGATATGCATTTGACTACCAGAACGGTATATACACAAAACGCCCAGAATGAAGTGCCCATTCCTATGTCTGCGAGGGAAGCGATTTTAATTAAGCTGACCAACACGCCAATCAAAAAGACATCCACCATTAACCAGGGTTCGACTCGAAACAGAAGACGGCATAAAACTTTTGCCATTCGTTGCTGCTTTCTAGAGGGGGTATGTTTACGTGCTTTTAATGCTTCAAGGTGAAGAAAGAGAATGAGACCAACATAGATTGCAGGCAAAACGATAACTGTTGCGAGTAGCAGCACACCCAAAAGCACATTTTGAAACTCAGCCAGCATTTTGGCAGCGTGCAACAAGGTGATTTCTTGCGACAACCCTTGCACGCTGAACGACATAAAAGGGAAAGAAATGCTTAGCACTAACATGATCAAACATGCCGATGATATGGCGATCACGCTTTGGTAAGGCTTGGCATTCACTTTAGTCAGCGAATGCGAACATCGAGGACATTGTGCTTTTTGCCCCTGTTCGATATCGGGAATGCGAACAACAAGGCCGCACTCTTCGCATGAAATTAACTGACGGGAATTAGGTTGAATACTCATCGGGTAGGTTTTAGATTCATTTGCTTTAAGAATACTCTTTTTTCACTAGGCACGCTTGTTTTGATTCAGGAGTTTACGAGTTTCTTACTTTTGGCATTAGAGGATATGGGAGATCTAAGACATAAACGAAGTCGCGTTTGGTACAAGATTTTACGGCGAAGATGAGTATGTTGGAAGTCGAAAATAATGTGATATTGCTTGTCTGTGGAGGGGGGTAATTACTTGTTTTTAAGGGTAAGTAACCCTGCCCAGATAATCAGAGCAGGGAAAAAGAGCATTTTATTTAAGGTACTTAGTTGTACTTTACTTGACCGTTCCGCTCTTAAAGGCATTGGAGCCGACTTGCGTACCGTTGAGCGTTTTGCCGTAATAGCCTTGGTGCTGGTGATATTTCTCCGCGTTTGCGGTGACATTGCCTTTGAATCGAGGATCTTGTGGACGCTCATGGCTGTTGACGTATGCTGCGACATCCCAAGCTTCTTGCTCTGTCAGCTGTACACTTTTACCAAGCGGCATGTTTTCGTAAATAAAATAGGCCGCTGTGTTAATCCGGTGCATACCTGCGCCCCAGTTATACGCATATTCGCCCCAAAGTGGTGGAATGTATGAATGGTCGTTGGTGTCTTTGATGCCTGAACCGTCGGCGCGATGGCAAGTTTCACAGTTCTTTTCGTAGACCAATGCGCCTCGCTCTAGTGATGGTTCTTTCTCAGGGGCGGCGATTTTTGGGTAGCCACGCCCAGAGAGATTACCTCGCTTTTCAACTGGTAATGCTTGTGCGATGGCTTCAGGCAACGGAAAGTCTTTTGCTTTTCCACCAATTTGCAACGCTTTTGCGTCTAGCTCTGGGATGGGTTCATCCGTCATACCATGTTTGTCAAGCAAGCCGCCCATCGCTAACCAGTAGGCGTAAGCACTAAGGGCAACAATTTCTGTCGAATCGTAAGCGGGCGCTTTACCGTTCATGGAATACTCGAAACAACCTTGGATACGGTCAGCATAGCTGTTTACGCGATCGTTTTTCTTACGATATGCCGGGTATGCCATGTAAGCTGCCCACAGTGGCGCAGCGTTTGCTTTTCGTCCTGCCTCCATATGGCAGTTCACACAGTTTTGTTCGTTGCCAACGTATTTTCCGCGCATTTGTTGTGAGTTAACAAAGAGCGAGTAACCGCGTTTTACTTGCTCACCAAATGCGGTGTTTGGGATTGTGCTGAGATCACGCGGTTTTAAGTATTCACCGTGATTTTCTTTTTCTATCGCAGGTAGCTCTTTCTGGCGGTCCGGTAACGGATCGTTAGCTAGTACGAGCGTAGAAATGAAAGGCAGTGCGAACAAAGAATAGAAACGTTTCATGACTGCTCCTAGTAACGTAATGAGGCAAAGTAGTAAGCAAGATTTTCGATCTCTTTGTCAGTGAGATTTTTTGCGATGGTCCCCATCATATTGAGCGGGTCGCCACTGCGAGTGCCGTTTTTCCATGCCATCAATTGCGTTTTTAAGTAATCAGCATGTTGGCTTGCGAGGCGAGGGAACTTGTCGACGCCCATACCGCTGGCTCCATGACAAGTTGCGCAAGCTGGAATATTTCTATCCCAATCGCCTTGGAAAATTAATTTACGATACGGGTTACGAATATCAGCTTGGTCGCCGCGTTGTTCTGGATTCGTGAACTCGTAGCTCGGGAGGTTAGCAAAGTACTCCATAACTTCCTTACGGTCTGCGGGATCGTTGAGTTCCTTCGCCATGCCTTGCATGACCACATTTTGGCGTTCGCCACTAAGGAATAGTTCGATTTGAGTGTTGAGATAGTTCGCGTTTAAACCAGCGATCATCGGCGAGATATTTGGCTGTCCCATGCCATCTTGGCCGTGACAACCGCTACATACGCTGGCTTTTTCCGGAATAGAAGAGGCGCTTGCGCCCATAGTGGTTGCTAACAAACAGGCCACCACCACTGGAAGAATTTTTGACATGCTGACTCACTTTAATTTTTATTAATATGTCTAAGTGCTACTTGGTAGTCACTTGGACAATATTGTCGGCCTTGTCAATAATGAAAGGTATTGTGGATTTCCACATATTTAATAAGTGTAAATGGCCGTATTTGTTTTTATTGGTTGTTCTATAAGCGATAAAAACAAAGTGGTGAAGAGCTGCACAAATCGGCAGCTCTAAGTGGTAGAGACGTCTTAACGTGCGGCGTTACGCTTTGCGGATTTTGGCCGGCAGGGACTGACGTGCCGCCGCGCCCACGACCCAATCCAACAACACGCCTTTCCCTTCTCGGGTTGGGTCAATTAATCCGATGTCGTTAATGTTGACGCCATCTTGGCTGCGAGTTTTTACTGGTTGCTGTTTATCGCCGATCCAGTGCGAGCGTTGTCCTAGCTCGGTATGACCAAACCCATGTTCAAATCCGAGTGTGCCAGGGCGAATCCCGCTGACTATCATCGCAAGTGCTTTGGTGCTTGCAGATGGTGTCTCGATAACAAACTCATCACCCGTTTTAATGCCTGCGCGCTCGGCATCGATTGGATGGATGTACACTGGGTTTACGCCTTTAATCGAGTTCAACCTTGGCGATAGGTTGGATACCGCACTGTGAATGTTGGATTTAAAGTTCGTTAGGCTGAAAGGCCATTCTGAGCTTGGGAACTGGTCTTCCATTGGTGTGCCATCGGCCAGTTTTTGTGGATGCCATGTTGGGCAACCCGTGTAGAAATCACCGGTCATGGTGTTTCTTGCGCTGCCGACACGTTCATTCCATATCGCGACAGGTCGTGTCCATTTGTGCTTCATTTGCTCACCTTGATACGCTTCGGTTGCATTTTCAAAACGTCCACCGCGAGCAAAAATAAACGCCACACGTTTCATCTCATCCGCTGTCAGCGTCTTCTGCATGGCTGGCATTAAACGCTCTAGGCCGGACCACGCAATGTCTTCTGCCGAAACTTCAGGCACCCCGCCTTTCACATAAGCCAAGTTTGCCGCGGAACGTAAGTAGAAATCTTCAGCGCTGTGGAGAGCGTGCCAATTCCCTTGCGCATCTTGAATCGCGTTGTCACCAAAGCCGCCCAGTTGCATTTTCTTGGCGACATCAATCAAAAAGTTTTCTAAGCAAATTGAACGACCATCGGCGGTTTTCTCTGTTCGCGCTCCCACAATCGGCCAGCGAGCGGTGACGGTTTTCACCGGAACGTCGTGCCAAGGCGTTGCCATACCCCAGCTTTCGTAGGTGACCGTGTCCGGCACAATATAGTCCGACAACGCGGTGGTTTCGTTAATGAACGCATCAACAGACACAATCAAACCGAGCTGTTTTGGATCTTTAAGCTTGTCTTCCAGCAGCGCTTTCAAACCGGGGACACCATACATTGGGTTCGCCATGTGATTGAACCACGCTTTAACGCGGTATGGATAACCATCAATAGCCGCAGATAGGTGCTCTGTCAGCAGTGGCGCGGCAAACGGATACCAAGGCGCGCGAGTTGGATAAGGGGATTCACCAGCCTCAACGCGACGTTTGTATTCGCTGGTTTTGTGGTAGGGGAATTTACTGCGCGACAAAAAGACGCCTTTCGGGCCGACTTTGCCAGCAAATTTGGTGAAGTCGTAACGAGGACCCGCAGCGGAAGTTGGGTAGCCACCCGCTTTGGCCATCGCGCCGCCTTTCATATTTATGTTACCAATCAACGCATTGAGCATCATGATGGTAAACGAGTTATAGAACCCATTGGTGTGCATGTTGCCACCGTGGGTATCGACCACCGCTTTTGTTCCGTGACTGGTGAAGCGCTTTGCTAGTTCAACAATTTGTTCGACAGGGATTTCACATTGTTGGCTGTAGAACACAAGGCTGTATTTGAACGCCTCTTCTTTGAGTCTTTGTAGAGACGATTTTACGCGCACTTCGCCCGATGCAAGCGAAACCGTTTTATCGACAAACAGTGCCGCTTCCTCTTCTTGGGTATGAACACCAAATTCGCCGCTTTGCTCATCCACGATGACGTATGGGTCGGAGTCAGACAACGCTTCGCCCTCGAATGGCAGATTCAAGTCCGACGCGCGTAAAAACGTGCCGTTTCTCGGGTGCTGATTATCGCTTATCACGAGATGCGTAGCATTACACCAGTGCGCGGTGCCGGCTCGCTTCATCGCGTTTGCCCCCGGCTGCGCCAAGAAGGTTTTGTTGTAGCGTTGGTTTTCGATAATCCATTGGATCATGCCAAGCACGAGGGCAGAATCGGTACCCGGTTTGATTGGTATCCAGCGGTTGTTGTCACCGGCGGCCAAGCTCGATGAACCCGCAGGCAAACTTGGCGTGATGATGGTGTATTCCAAGTTACCTCCTGTTCGCGCATTGGCGAGTTGGCGCGCCTGGCGCTTAAAAGGGTTGCCAGCTTGCGCAGGCGACATACCGATGAAGATGATGTATTCCGCATTATCAAAGTCTGGCTTCAAGTGTGCGTTCTTATCTAAATCGTTCATAAATGCACCGCTGCCAGCACGAAATGCGTAGCCGCAGTAAGAGCCGTGATGCCCAAAGTTACGTGTACCATAGCTATTGAACGCGAAGCGTTTGAATATGTCGTCTCGGCCTTCGTTACCGGCGTTGGTCATTAACAATTGGTTGGCTTTCGGTCCATATTCCGGGTTTTCAGGATCTACGGGCGTTGTTAAATCGCGGATGTCGCGTAAGCCATCAACATGGCCTTCACCAAATAAATCACCACCCTCTACGACTTCTTCTATCAATTGCTCGTAGCTGATCGGAATCCATTTTCCTTCGCCGCGTTTTCCAACTCGTTTCAGTGGCTGAGTAATGCGGTACGGGCTGTTGCGAACTTCTAGCATCCCATTGCCACGTGCGCATGCTGTTGAACGCCCGTCAAGGCCCGCTTCTCCTGCCAAACTTAAATAAGCATCTTTGACTGGCGTTTCGAACGGAATGTGTTGCTGATGAGAGAGTGGGTGATATGGGTTGCCAGTAATACGCAAAATCTCGTCGCTGCGGTTATCAATGCGTACACGCAATCCGCACAGTGACCAACAACCAAAGCACATCGATGGCGCAACGCGCTGATTTGGATTCGGGATTAGGTTGCCTTTGCTGTTAACCGTGTACTCTGGTTCAAGCGAGTTACCGTGGTGAATATCACGCGTTTTTTCTCCCGCAGTGCCTTCGAGCGCACCCTCGACCATGTGTTTGGTGGTGGTGGCGTAACCCGCAGCGAATGCGCCAAGCCCACCCACTGCAATGCCTGATTTCAAAAACTGACGGCGTTTGTTATCCATGATGAAATCCTCTTTGATTAGCGTTCAGTTAAGGTGGGTGATGAGGCTTTTACTTCGATCTTTTGTTTTGGCTGAACCAGCTCCGAACCGAGCAGTGCCAGTGCAAGCCATAATCCGAGCATGCCGATAATGCCTATCCAGCCATTTCCATCCATAGTGAGTTGGTATGGATACAGCCCTGCATCGAACTTGGCGATGGTTTGCACTTCCATGATGGTAAACCAGCGAATCAGCCATGCACTTGCCAGTGCGGCAGCAGACACAAAACTGAGCCCTATGACGTGACGAAATCTGGCTGATGCGGACTTTTTGGTATCGCGCAAGAAGATGAAAGCGAGCAAAACACAACCTAAAACGACAAAAGTGAGCAGGGCAATGTTGTGCATCCATTGTTCGCTAGAATAGAGCGAAAATGCGGAATTGTTGGATGCCCAAATCGGTAGCAGTATCAGCGTTAATACACCGCTGGTAACCACTGATTTTTTAAGTAAATTAGTATCGCCAGATGTCAGTGTCTTTGACTGACTAGGCAGCAAGAGCCAAATCAACAGAGAAAATCCGACCGCGCCCATAAAAGCAGTAACAAACCAAAGAATCGGTGACGCGGGTTGGTGCCATAACGAGCGTGATTTTACGACCGCAATTTCAGCGCCTGTGTAGACAGCGATGGTGATGCCTGATAGTACCGTGATGGCGGACACCATAAGCATCGCTCTACGAGAGAGCACCCATTCACCCAGTGACAGCTTTGAAATTAGAGGCAGTACTTTCCCTGGCTGATTACGTAAGTTGATCAGATCCTGGCGGAGATACAGCCATGCAGTCACTACCGCTAAACCTGAGAAAACAGGCAAGAAAAGCGACCCTAAAGACATCCATGACCACGGCGTGATGTGCGCGTAAAAATGCCATGCGCGTCCCGGTTGGTGTAAATCACCAGTTAACGCTAATGGCCCCACGATGGCGCCGATGGCCAGCGTCAGCACAAGCGCAGCGCGCAGTCTGTGGCTGGTGTGTTTTTCAAATAATAGGGCGATTAGGAATAAAATAGCGGCAGCATAAGCCGAACCGATGTAGAAGAAATACTGTACCGCCCACGGGAGCCAAGCCATCGCATGAGGTTGGACTAACACTTCGGTGATGTTCATGCGTGCTCTCCTTGTGGGTCGTAAATAGCTGGCTGCCCGTCGATATGGCTGGTAAAGCGTTCATCCATGCCGATGTAAAACACGTGAGGCTTGGTGTCTTCATTGGGTTTTAGCACTTTGATGTCGTCTTGGTGCTTCGCAATTAAGCGGCGGACTTCACTTGATGGATCATTCAAATCACCAATTACACGTGCTCCGCCAACACAGGTTTCCACGCAGGCAGGCAATAGACCTTTTTCTATACGGTGAGCACAGAAGGTACATTTATCTGCGGTGAGGGTGTCCTCATTGATAAAACGAGCATCGTAAGGGCAAGCTTGTACGCAGTACGCGCAGGCGACGCAGCGACTGTTATCCACCATGACAATACCATCTTCGCGCTGAAAGGTTGCTTGAACCGGACACACTGCCACGCAAGGTGGGTTGTCACAGTGGTTACAAAGGCGCGGTAGCATAAAGGCTTTTGCTTCTCGCGTGGCTGTAGAGCCATCATCTAACGTAACTTCGTATTGCTTTACGGTGGTTCGGAACTGACCGATTGGCGCTTGGTTCTCGATGCTGCAACCCACAGTGCAAGCCTGGCATCCGACACATTTACGCAAATCTATCACCATGGCATAACGCTTGCCGACTTGTCCTTTTCGGTCAGCGGACTGGTTATTTCGAATAATGTTTCCCGCAGTTGCCGTGCCAATGCCTGCGACTGGAATTAACGCGGCTCCGGCTGTGACCGCGCTGAGAAAGCGACGTTTGGTGGAATCCATAACTCACCTGCGTTTTTGTTGTATTTGAATTGACTGATTCCATTGTGAGAAATGCACCGCGAGGCTTATATTGTGGATTTCCACATACCCAGATCAAACTTGATCTAAAACAAATGTGGTTTACCAAGGGTAGCTGTTATTCTTGCTCCATTACTTTCGAAGGAACGATTCTACTCATCATGAACAAAACGCCACGGTTGCTTCAGTTTTGGGTTCTTTGCTTAGTTGCCTTTGCATCTTTGGCTCAGGGCGCAGTTTCTGAACAAGCAGATCTGCAAGGAATGCAAGAGCAAAAAGCAGAGCAGCCACAGGCCAAGCAAAAAGTCGAAGTGGGCGTGTTAGCGATACGCGGCCATCTTTATGCTGAGCAGAGATGGCAACCGACCATTGATTGGCTCAATCAGCAAATTTCCGATGTGCATTTTGTCCTTCATCCCCTTAACTTGGATGAAATGGGCGAAGCGGTGAAGTTTCAGACCATGGATTTCATCTTAACCAACCCAGGTCAGGCAGTGCGGTTGGGCAGGCAATACGCGCTGTCGTGGATGGCAACGCTAACCAGCAGAGCACCACAAAACTCGAATTACGGCATTGGTTCGGCGCTTGTGGTTCGAGCCAATTCAAGTTATCAAACGGTGCAAGATGTCTCAGGACGTCCTGTTGCGGCGGTATCAGAAAAAGCGTTTGGTGGTTATCTAACGATGCGCTATCAAATAGTCAAAATGGGGCTTAATCCAAACGATTTCTTTTCTGATGTCCGCTATCTTGGTTTTCCTGTTGATGCCAACCTGTATCAATTACGTGATGGCAATGTGGAAGCGGCCGTTGTCCCTGCTTGTTTATTGGAACAGATGCTAAGTGAAGGGCTTTTACAACCGAGTAATTATCGAGTTTTAAATCAACAGCCGAACGAGCGCTCGTTATGCGCTGTTTCCACACCGCTTTATCCTAACTGGTCATTTGCCAAAACAGAGCGCGGCTCAGCTCAGATTGCCAAACAGATTGCGCAAGTATTGTTAGCGATGCCACCTGAACACCCTGCAGTTATTGCGGCAGGCGCGTCAGGTTGGACGTCCCCCGTCAGCTTGCTGAGCATCGACAAACTTTATCAGGCGTTGGATCTCCATCCGTTGCAACAACCTTGGTGGAGTGAGGCTCTACGCTGGCTGCGTAGTCATCAAGAGTGGGCATGGGCGCTGTTCATGTTTGTGATTGTGTTGAACGCGTACCACTTTTGGCTTGAGTATCGATTTAGCAAGAGTAAGCAAGCGTTGGAGCAGACATCGTTACGATTAAAAGAGAAAAGTGAACAGTTAGAACATTCACAAAGGGTCGCGATTGTCGGAGAAATCGGCACTAGTCTTGCTCATGAACTCAATCAGCCACTGGCAGCCATTCGCAACTATAGTGAAGGCGGTTTACTTCGCTTGGCCAAAAAGCGCCCTCATGAAGATATTGTCCCTGTACTTGAGAAAATACAGGGCCAAGTTGAAAGAGCCGATGCAATTATTCAGCGATTAAGAACGTTGATTCGTAAGCGCAGTGTCGACAAAACGTCGTGCGATCTTCAAGTACTCATTGATGACACGATTGAGTTACTCCATTTTCGAATGCAGAAGCAAAACATTTCTATTGTGGCCAGTACAGAAGGGAACATTCGTCCATTACTTGTCGATGCAGTTGGCGTACAACAGGTTTTAGTTAATGTGATCAGCAACGCGATTGATGCGTGTACTTTGTTCCAAGAGAAATATCACTCATCAGGTTATCAAGGTAAAATTGCCCTGCATTGCGATTACCAAATCAGTCAACTCTCTATTCGAGTGTTAGACAATGGTACAGGGTTGCAGCAAGAGAATCCGACTCAAGCGTTTGTGAGTAGCAAAGAAGAAGGGCTTGGGCTGGGGTTAGCCATTTGTCGCGATGTGATGGAAATGCATGGTGGCGAGTTTGTCATCAGCTCGATAGCACCACATGGTTGTTTGGTTGAGCTTGTGTTTCCATATCAAAACTAATCTGAACTAGGCATAGGAGCACTCAATGAGCAGCGGTGAAAAGCAGCTACCTGTTTTTATAGTCGATGATGATGAATCGGTGCGTGACTCGCTCGCTTTTATGTTGGAAGAGCATGACTTCAACGTGACGACTTTTGCTGATGGGCAATCTTTTCTCGATAAAGTGAACATTCATCAGGCCGGATGCGTGATCCTTGATAGCCGAATGCCCAACCTTCGTGGCCAGCAAGTGCACCAAATTTTAAATCAAGCCAACAGCCCGCTAGCCGTTATTTATCTGACAGGGCATGGTGATGTTCCGATGGCGGTCGATGCATTGCAAGCTGGGGCGGTCAATTTCTTCCAAAAACCAGTCAAAGGCGATGAACTGGCACGAGCCATTTTGCAGGGACAGGCGCAGTCTGCCACAAACCTCGATATGGCAGCAGCTAAATCGGCTTATGAATCGCTCACACCTAGAGAAAAAGACATTTTACGTTTGATTATTGAAGGAAAGCGCAACATTCGTATTGCTGACGAACTTTGCATAGCAATGCGAACGGTTGAAGTACACCGAGCTAATCTATTGAAGAAGTTCTCGGCAAAAACCGTCGCAGAGTTGGCATATATTTATGGCAAGCTAGATTAAAGCTTACCGAGTGAAGCCTCTTAAGGCTATTTAGAGGATACAACTTGAGCTTTATGACGACTCGCGTATTATCTTCTTCGTTCTTACTTTATCTGAATTCTTATGAGTTTGTTGACTAAACGACATCACACGCCACATAAGCGGGCAAAATGGCTACTGGCGATTATTGGCTGGGTGGTCGTTGTGTGTCTGATGCAAAATTCAGGCTTTGCATCGTCATGCTCTATGAAATATGAGGCGGAATCGCCCGCGGTTTCACTTGCTGATGAGCGTTCGAGCGTCAAGTCGATTGATACTAAAGAAACCAGCAAGTGCGAATTGTCTGAAAAGTTAATTCAGTTTTCTCAACATCAACTCGATGTATTTATTGTTGTTCTGTTTGTCGGTCTTTTTGCTTCGGCAATTTGGTTGTGCAGTGCCTATATTGGTGCGCAACATTGGACGGAACCGATAGGCCGTAAGTATCGAGTCCATCTGACTTTCTGTGTGTTCCGAGAATAAAAGCGTGCTTTCTGACCACTAGCGTCAGTTATTTAGCACCTTTGTCTTTTAACTAGGAATCACTATGAATCAAATTACTAAACTGACTCAGTTTGCGTTCATGTTTTTTATGACGCTTGCTTTGAGTTTGCTCTCTCTGAGTATTTCAGCTCAAACTACTGATACAGGTTGGCTAACCAACCCACAACATCCTCCAGTGCAAACGCGCTTTGTGCTCACTGGTCAACAAGATCCGCAAGCCAAAACACTTACAGGTTATTTGGATGTCAAGTTAACCGGAGACTGGAAAACTTACTGGCGTTCACCTGGTGAGGGCGGCGTAGCACCATCTATTGATTGGCAAAATTCACAAAATTTATCCAAAGTGGATTGGCAATGGCCGCACCCACAAAAATTCGAACTGTTAGGTATCGAGACTCTTGGGTATAAAGGCGATACTTTGTTCCCCATGACGCTGCACGTCGAAGACATGTCCAGACCTGTCACGATTGATGCGGTACTGACACTTTCTTCTTGTACGACGATTTGTGTGCTGACCGACTATCAAATTCAATTGACGTTCTTGCCTTCTGATCTAACAGTCGATGAAGGCGTGATGTTCAGTTACGCTCAAGCAGTGAGTAACGTGCCGCAGCCATCGCCGTTTATTGATGTTACTCAGGCGAGTTGGGATGCGAACCAATCGAAACTACAAATCAAGCTACAGAACAGTCAGGGTTGGCAACAACCACAAGTGCTGGTGGATGGTGTCGATGAAGCAACGCGAGACTATAGCTTCAAGCTTGAAGGAATGTATCAAGAAGGAAACATCGTCACCGCGAGCTATATCGTTGATACTTGGCTGGGCGATGTGGAGTTAGATGGTCAGTCGCTGTTTGTGACCATCAAAGACACCAATTTACTAGCAGAAGAAACCACTCAAGCAACTGCTGAGGCAATAGTTGAACCGTTGCCGAGCACGTCTCTAACGAGTGTTTTTCTATTCGCGTTGCTCGGCGGTTTAATTCTTAACATTATGCCTTGCGTTCTTCCGGTTTTGGGGATGAAGCTAAGTAGTATTGTTGCCGCTCAAGGTATCGAGCGTCGTCAAATTCGCGCTCAGTTTGTTGCCTCGTCACTTGGTATATTAACGTCGTTCTGGATTCTCGCTGGTTTTATTTTGGTGCTTAAGCTAACAGGTAATGCCATTGGCTGGGGCGTGCAATTTCAAAGCCCTTGGTTCTTAGGTTTGATGGTGTTGGTCACCACTTTGTTTGGGGCCAATATGCTGGGGCTGTTTGAAGTCCGTCTATCATCGGGTACCAATACATGGCTGGCCTCGAAAGGTGATAACTCCCTAGTTGGTCACTATGTTCAAGGTATGTTTGCTACATTGCTTGCGACGCCTTGCTCCGCGCCTTTTCTAGGAACGGCCGTGGCGTTTGCCTTGGGTGCCGACGTATTAACGTTATTTGCAACCTTTACAGCATTAGCATTGGGTATGGCACTGCCTTGGCTCTTAGTCGCTGTGTTTCCAAATATCGCGCTGAAACTACCAAAGCCTGGCTCGTGGATGAATGTCGTTAAAATCGTGTTTGGCATAATGATGCTGGCGACTAGCATTTGGCTACTTTCATTAATGGCAAATCATGTACCGATGTTATGGATTGCACTTATCGCTGTGGTTGCTTTTGTTGTAATGATGGCAAGAGTTAAGAAAGTGTATGGTGAGAAAGCGCTTGCTGTATCCGGAACTGCGTCATTAGTGTTGATAGCTGGTGGCCTGTTACTTGGTAGTGTCACTGCCGACCAATGGGCGACACCGCTTCCTGAGGACTTAGCGTGGCAGAAGCTTTCTAACTCGGCGATTGAAGATCACGTCAATAATGGGCGAGTGGTGTTTGTGGATGTCACTGCGGATTGGTGTGTCACGTGTAAAGCGAACAAGATCGGTGTGATCTGGCAAGATCCTGTCTACTCATTGCTGCAAAGCCCTAATGTAGCGACGTTAAAAGGGGATTGGACACATCCGGACGGCTCGGTAACGGACTTTTTACGAGCTCATGGGCGTTACGGTGTGCCGTTTAACATCGTCTATGGCCCGGCAGCGCCACAAGGTATCCCGTTACCTGTGATCCTGACTGATGATGTTGTTTTAAGTGCGGTGAAGCAAGCGAGTGGGGGAGCTATTCAATGAGTTCGACAAAGCGGCGTAGAACATTCCGATATTGGCTCGTTCAAATCGTACAGATGGTGCTCATTGTCACCGTCATTTCCATCGCGATGGATTGGTATCGCACTAAAGATATTCCTAAACAGGAGGCACCACCATTGAGCTCAGTATTGAGCGATGGTGAACACTTCGATGCAATCGCGCAAAGTTATGAACAACCTGTCGTTGTTTATTTTTGGGCGACTTGGTGTCCCGCTTGTAAATTTGTAAGCCCAAGCGTGAGCTGGCTGAGTGATGACTACACCGTAGTTGGCGTTTCTGGCTCGTCGGGACCGAATGAGCGTGTGGCGCAGTTTATGAGGGCAAAAGAATATCATTTCGAAAACATAAACGATCCTTCAAGCGATATTATGCGCGAATGGAAAATTAGCGTGACCCCAACCATTTATGTTTTAAGAAATGGTGAAATTTCCTCCGTCACAACTGGCGTTACTACTCCGATAGGAATATTAGCGAGAATTTGGTTAGCTCGATAACGTAATAAAAATCCGATATTCAAAATATTGAGTATCGGATTTTTTCTTTTTATTTTCTTGCTCTAACGGGAATAATAATGTGTGCGTATGGCATACCATTCCACATCACGTATGGGCCATCATAACTTGAACCGATGGGTAGATAGTCGAGCAACACTTGGTCTAGGGTAATAATCATCATGTGTGGTCCTTCCACAATCCATTGGTTATCGTCCGTTATTCCTTCTGAAAATGGGTCGGTGTTATTGGCGCCGCCATCACCCGCTAACATGCCAAAAAGTACAATTAACTGAAATGAAATTAGTTAAATAGTCAGATTAATAAATTAAAGCTCAATTTAATAAAAATTAAAGTTTGATAAATTTAATTATAGAGTGCCTTTAAAAAGGAAGTGTTATTTAAATTTAAAATAGTAATTGATAGTTTTACTATGTTAATTTAAGTGTTAATTTATAAACATTTTTTCGTCTATTAATACGCATGGTTTAAAACATCTTGGCTGTCCTGCTTTGAAGTGTGACCAAAAGGTGATAAATAGGTGTTTTTAGTGATATGAGCTGAGTTTATTTGTAATCTATATTTTCAACACCTAATTCCCCTCGTATGGCTAATCGTATAAAACAACATTTTATCTTTATTGTTGTCACGCTAAAGCGTACTTTCTTAATTATATGATTAGTTATAAAGGTAACGAGAATGGGATTAAAAATCCGTGGCTCTGTTGGTATAAATGGCACTAATTCGAAAAATGATGTTAAAGCAGTTCAACAATTTTTAAATGATAACCAAAAGAGAATAGGTTTTACCCGACTGTTGGTTGTTGATGGCTCGTTAGGGCGGAGTCCTCATTTGTCGAAAACAGTAGAGGCAATAAAAGTGTGTCAGCGTAAGCTACTTTATATGGTAAAGCCAGATGGTCGGATCGATGTAAATAGTAGAACTCATCGTAAGCTCAATGGATTACCATCCTATAGTTCAGTGAAAAATGATCCTCATGATGCTCAAAAACTAGTAACCAAAGTGCCTTGGATGAAAACAGCGTTGGGAGAAATTGGACAAAAAGAAGTTTCAGGCACTAAGGCCAATCCAAGGATTTTAGAGTATTTTACAGCATCTAAGTTCTGGGGCACTGATGACTCTGGAGGTCAAAATGCTTGGTGTGGTTCGTTTGCCGCTTGGGTTTTTAAACAACACGGAATCACTCCAGTAAAAGAAGCTTATCGAGCAAAGGAGTGGAAGGGTTTTGGTAAAAACATCTCAGAACCTATACATGGAGCTCTAGGGATTAAATCGAGAAAAGGTGGTGGGCATGTTGCTTTTGTCGTGGGAAAGAGCCCTGATGGTAGGCATTTGTACATGTTAGGAGGAAACCAAAGCAACCAAGTCAATATAGCAAAGTACTCTATTGATGTCTGGGACAAGTTCGTAGTACCGAGTAACTACGATGAAACAAAAGGTACTTTACCTGTATATACAAAAGGCTCTGCCTTAGCAGGAACGGAAAGTTAAACATGAAGAAATTTATAAGTTTGCTAGGCTGTGTGAGCTTATCAGCTTGTGCTTCACAGGGAGTGTACTCTCAGAATGAGGTACTCAAAGATGCGATATTTCAAACGCCCTATTCTGCAGTGGTGAAAATTACAGGTTTTGAAAAGTTTGCTGAACACGAGGAAGATGTTCTCTTTAAAGTTCAAGCAGAAGTGATTCAGAAACTTCGTGGAGACGTTGGGTCTGAGATTACTTTCAGTATGTATGGCGAGCTAGGAGATGAGCCCAATATACACAATGATCCTGTCATTCTCACACTATGTCGTGATAAAGATACATATTATTGGCCTGGAACGGGGGCTGAGTTTGGGGCTAATCAAGAGAACATATTAAACGCTCAAGAAACAGCTGCTCACTTGGATACAGAACAGCGCCATTTTGCACATTGTTCAGAATGAAAAGGGTGGCGGTTGAAACGAGCGGTTACAGAGCATGTTAGTCGCCATCGTAGACAGCGTCTTTGCTGAATGATTTGTCGAGATTTTTTAGTCTTTGATTGTCAGAGGCGACTGACAAAACCATACCAACTGTGACAACCATACCGCTATTAAAGCAGGATATTATTCCTTCAACTTTGTGTTTTAGGAGTAGTCATTAGACTACCCAATAATTGTTGGAATAAATAATGACGAAACGTTGGCTTGTCTCCGCTGTGAGCATTGCGCTGCTCGGCGGTGGTACGTATTTCTATCTCCAATCTGCTGCTCAACCAGAATTGCTGCCTACATTGATTGTGGAAAAAGGCACGATTGAAAAACAAGCGGTGGCTGTTGGTAAAATTGTCCCTGCACACTCTGTGTCTATCAAGTCACAAATCGACGGTATCGTCGGTGAAATTTACGCGAAAGTTGGTGAAAAGGTGAAGCAAGGCCAACCGCTGATCAAAGTGCGTCCAAACCCAACTCCCCAAGCATTAACGGATGCATCGGCAGAACTCATGCGTAGTGAAGCCGATCTGGAATCCGCCAAACAAAAACTGTCCAACTTAGAAAGCTTGGTCAAGCAGGACATTATTCCAAGTAACTACGACGAATACGTAAGTGCGCGCTCGGCAGTCAAATCTGCGCAAGCGGACGTATTGCAAAAGCGCCAGAATCTCGAACTCATCCGCAGTGGTGAGGCGTCTATCGGTGATGCGCGTTTAACGTCGACGATCTACGCGCCAATTGATGGCACGGTACTCAACCAGAAAGTTGAGGTCGGAGAGCCGATCATCTCGACTCAATCAAGCCAAGCCGCGACTGAAATGATGTCATTGGCCGACATGAACAGCCTGATTTTTAAAGGCAGCGTCAGTGAGCATGATGCTGCGCAGTTGTCTCCGGGAATGCCCGTTATGTTGACGGTTGCGCCTTATCCTGATGTGGCGATTTCTGGTGTGCTAACCAAAGTGGCGATTCAATCTGAGAACCTTAACTCACCAGAAGGCAACGCTTCGGCAAAAAGTTTTGATAACGGTTTTGAGGTTGAAGTGGGAGAACTCAAGATCCCACAAGATGTGTTGCTTCGTTCTGGGTTTTCGTCGACGGCTCAAATCATTCTTAAGAAGTCTGAAAACGTACTCACGCTACCGGAGCGCGCTCTGCAATTTGATGGTGACGCACCGAATGTTCTGATCCCCGATAGCTCAGAACAAGGGTTTCATAAACAACCTGTGAAACTCGGTCTGTCAGATGGCATCAATGTCGAAGTGCTTGACGGCGTGGAGCTTGATGAAGAGGTTATCGACAACAGTATGATGGGAGCGGCGCATGGTTAAGCTGCAACGATCAACAATCGCCTTTGCATTGTTGGCTGCCACGCTCAGTTTGCCGACCTACGCAATTTCTATTGAACAAGCTTGGCAACAAGCAAAGCAGAACGATCCAAATTACGACAAAGCGAAAATCGGCGTCCAGCTTGGCGAGGTTGGCGTACAGAGTAGCCGCAGTGCGTTATTGCCGGGTTTAAGTGCCAGTGCGTCAGCGGATTGGAATGAGTCCTCAAGCCATTCGAACAGTTACGGCGCTACCTTATCTCAAACTATTTGGGATAGCAGCTTGTGGTCGGAACTGGATCAAGCGAATGCCAATTATCTCAAAGCACAGTTAGAGCTATCTCAATCGCATAACGAGCTTGCGCAGAAGTTTCTCACTGCTTACCTAGATGTGGCAAGCGCACAGGGCGACCTCAAATTGGCGCAGTCCAAGCTGGAGGAGGGGAAAGAACTTCTCAACATCATCGAGAAACGCTATCGAGCAGGCAAAGTGAAGTCGGTTGATGTTGAAGAGATGCGAGCGAATCAAGTCTCTGAGCAAGCAAGTATCCTCAATGCAAAAGCCGATCTCGAAGTGAAAAAAGCAGATCTTGCGGCGTTAATCAATCAAATGCCCGAGAGTGTCGACCAAATTCGAACGGATTCTTTGATTCAGCCACCGATGCTGGTGAACTCTCAGGAGCAATGGCTAAAGCTAGCGACAGACAGCAGTCCAGAGCTGTTGGTGGCGGCGCAGATGGTGAAAGCGAGCGAGTTCGCGAAAGATTCAGCTAAAGGTGGATACTACCCGACCGTCAAAGGCAGTGTGGGCTACAGCGATGGTGACAATCGTTCAAACGGCGAGTTTAACGCTGGGATTAGTTTGAGTTTGCCGATTGACCTCAATGGTGCAGTGCGAGCGAAAGTGGACGAAGCATCGTTGAACATTTTAAGCGCCAAGCAAGATATGCGTAGAGTGGAAATTGATATTCAGAAACGAGTTATTCAGCAGTTTACGCAGGTCGATATCAACTGGAATCAAGTTTTGATAGCGAACGAGCTGGTTGAGTCGCGCGCCAGAGTGTTGCAAAGCAAAGAGAAACTTTACGACGCTGGTCTGCTTGAAGTGTCGGAAGTTATCAGCGCACACAACAGCTTGTTTGAGGCGAAAAACAGTCTGCAAACCAACTTGTACAGCTACTGGCGTAAGAGAATCGGCTTACTGCAAACCGCAGGGAAACTCGATGACGATACCATGGCGTTGCTCTCTCGGGCTTTTCATTCATGAGCAGCCTATTGCAACAAACTTGGCAAACGTTGATGGCGCACCGCATGAAGAGCGTGCTAGCCATTATCGCGATTGCTTGGGGCGTGATCTCTGTGGTGGTGTTAATCGCACTTGGCGAAGGCTTTTATCGCCATCAGACCCAGTCGTTTTCGTTTATGATCAACAATGTGCAAGTGGTGTTTCCATCGAGCACCAGTAAACCGTGGCAAGGGTTACCTTCAAGGCGACAAATTGATATTCCACAAGAAAAAGTCGACATGATCAAACAGTCGGGCTTCGTGCAACAGGCGTCGAGCGTTTACGCCAAATGGGATGCGAATATCACCAATCTCAAAGGACAGAATTTATCGAGTACGGTCAGCGGTATTGATACGTCTTACTTTCCTTTAATGCAACGCAAGCTGCAATCCGGTTCGAGAAACCTGTCACCCAGTGATATGGACAACCACACTCGCGTGGCGGTGTTAGGCGATCAAATTGCGCAAATGGGCGGAATCCAAATCGGGGATAGGCTCAAAGTCAACGGCATTCCGTTTTTGGTGATTGGGATAACCGTTGGTGAGGACACTGGCATTTCATTCGGCGATAGCCGCACGGTTTTCATTCCTCAAACAACGTACCGCGATTTGTGGGATGCGAAACCTTGGATGGTATTGATTAAGCCGAGAGAAGGGATGGATGCATCGTCGTTTCGACAAAATATCGTGAACTTTTTCGCCAAGCAGCTTCATTTTGACCCAAGTGATAAAGATGCGGTCGAATTACCCGATTTTAGTGAAGGTGCGGCGGTCATCAGTGGAATTTTACGTGGCATTCAGATTTTTCTTGGAGCGAGCGGCGCGATGACCATGGCGGTCGGTGCGCTTGGCGTTGCCAACATCATGTTTTTATCTGTCACGGAGCGCACGCGTGAAATCGGTGTGCGTTTGGCGATCGGGGCGACTCAAAAATCCATACTCAGTCAGTTTATTCTTGAGGGGCTTATTTTGGTAGCTGTGGGCACGGCATTAGGTCTGATGTTTTCGTATGCCGTGGTATCTGTCCTGAGCAGCATGGCATTACCGGAATGGATTGGTTTGCCTGTGATCACGCCAGATTCCATTGCTTGGTCTTTACTTGTGACGCTTATCTTGGCATTGATGGCATCGTATTTCCCAGCAAGGCGAGCATCGCGTCTCACGCCAGTCATTGCTTTGAGTGCGAGGGCCTAGTCATGTTGTTACCGATGAGACAAATTTTCCAAGAAATGGCCGCAGAAAAGCTGAGACTGGGTTTGACCATTCTGGCTGTAGCGTGGGCGACCCTTTGTATCGCTGCTATGTTGGCGGTAGGTGAGGGTATTCGTCAGGGCGTATTGAAAACCGCACAAAATGGTAACGGCAACTTGATTTATTTGACCGGAGGGATGGCCACCGTCGACCACGGTGCTTTTCACCAAGGTAAGTTTCTGACACTAAAAATGGACGATTCAGAGGTCGTTCGAGCGTTACCCGATGTAAAAAGCGTTGCGCCAACGGCGAAGTGGAAAGAGCGTATCACCGTTGGTGACAGAAGCTCGTGGCAAGAGCCGTTAGCGGTCACGAGCGAGTTTCAATCCATGACCAATTTGGTGCCGATGGCGGGGGGGCGATGGTTAAACCCACTCGATCAAAAAGAGACGCGCAAAGTCGTTGTACTGGGTTATGAACTGGCAGCCGACTTATTCAACCCGAATGAGGACTTTAGTTGGTTTGCGGCAGTCACATTGCAAGTCAACCCTGTGGGGAAAAAGGTAAAAATCGGCAATGAGGAGTTCACTGTTGTGGGCGTATTGGAGAAAAACAGCGCCCAAATAGAACTGGGGGATCTTATCAACTATTCCAGCTTTGTGCCGTTAGCGACGTGGAAGCGATTTCATGTCAACGGTGAAATTGGTGGCATCAATGTGCAGCCACAAGCAAATGTAGACCGAGAAGCCTTAGCAAAGACGATCAGGCAAGTGATTGCCCGTAAACACGGGGCAAGTGTCAGTGATGAACAGGTCGTCCAAGTTGATGATATGTTCCTTAAGCAAAAGAGTATGCAGCAGTTTCTGATAGGTTTGCAGAGTTTCCTTGGCATTATCGGCTTCGTGACGTTAGCTGTTGCTGGCGTTGGCATCGCCAATGTGATGTATGCCACCGTAAAGCGATCTACGCGTGATATCGGTGTGCGCATGGCAGTCGGTGCAACCCCAACGGCTATTCGCATGCACTATTTAGTACAGTCTTTATTGACAATGATGATGGGGGGGGCGTTTGGGTTAGCCGTGACGTACGCGCTGGTGTCTGCCATCAGTTCCATTCCTTTAGAGGGCAATGCCTTTTATGAACAACTGGGTAAACCTGTCCCTGAGTTGTCGTGGGTCGTTGTCGCGATTGTCATCCTCACCTTAGTGATCATTGGTGTGGCATCTGCATGGTTACCTGCAAACCGAGCCGCAAAAGTCAGCCCGTTGGAGGCGCTACAAAGTGAATAACAACAATAACTCTGGAGAGAACATGTCGAACAAGCCGCTTGTTGAGCTGACCAACATCTGCAAATACTACTCAAGTGGGGAGGCGGAAGTTCGCGCGTTAGACGGCGTTGACTTAACCATTAATCAAGGCGAGTTTCTTTCGATTCTTGGCCCGTCCGGTTCGGGGAAATCAACGTTGATGAATATGCTCGGCTGTTTAGATAAGCCCACAGATGGCGAGTACCAACTTGGCGGCCAAAACGTCGCAAGTTTAAGTGCGAATGACCTAGCTGGCATTCGTAACCAAAAGATCGGGTTTGTCTTCCAAAGCTTTAACTTATTGGAATACGCGACGGCGCTCGATAACGTGGCGCTGCCGTTGGTTTACTCTGGCATCAAAGGCAAAGAACGTCGCCATCGCGCCGCCAAATTGCTAGAGCAAGTCGGGCTAGGGGATCGTTTAGACCATAAACCAAACCAGCTTTCTGGTGGTCAAAAGCAGAGAGTCGCTATCGCCAGAGCGTTAGTGAACGACCCTCAAATCATCCTAGCTGACGAGCCAACCGGCGCGCTCGATTCAAAATCTGGTGCTGAGATCGAAGCTCTGTTCAACCAACTCCACGCCGAAGGTAGAACCTTAATCATCGTGACGCACGATAACGCTCTGGCAGAGCGCACTAAACGCATCATCACCATCAAAGACGGCAAGGTAATTTCGGATAGGGTGCCGGTAAGTAGGGAGAAATGAGCTTTTCTTAATTGAGAACTGAGTTTTAAGGGAAATAGCGATACAGAGGCTATCTCCCTTTACTTTTTATTGGCGATGTTCGTTTTGTCTCTCTTTTATCAAGTCATGCTTTTTTTCTTTAAGTAGAGTGATTGCGAGCTTAGTGTCCTCAATCAATTTACTGTTATCGTTGAGATCGTTGCTCTTCAAAGGCAAAACTAGATAATGAATGCTGCCATCTGCATTCTGTACTCCGGTAGCGATGATGACATCACCTTCAGACGCCGTACCAAAATACTCTGATACGACTTTGGTTTCGCTGACACCGTAGCTATCCAAATAGGATGACTCCGTATTGTCAAACAAGATAGGAACCCCTTGCTTAGCTAATGTTCGCAATTGTTTTTGCTTTTGCTCGTCGAATGGATAGTCGGTCGTACTGATGTAACTTACCTGTTCAGCTTCAATAAAATCGTACAGTTCATTGCTCAGTTCATTTAATGGGGCAGATATCCAAGGTGTAGCTGGAATGACGTCGGAAGTATCATCATTGCCACTTTGTGGTGTTGGAGTGGTAACCACCTTTTGAGCAGCATTGCTCTCAGGAGGCGTTACACTTATTGTCGCAGCGTCTTCTGTCTTGATTTGCTCGTCAAGGCTTGCAACAGGTTCGGTCTGGGCATTCTTGTTATTTGAATTAATCAGAAATATGGCGAGTACTGCACCAAGTGCTAGCGCCGATCCAGTCAAGAGTTTTTTGTTACTTGTCATGTGTCATGTCTTACCGTTTATTTCATTAGTAAATACGGCGGCCACTTATTTATTCCGTGGCCGCAGGCTAATAAGTTAGTGGTAGAGATCGTCATTCCAAGAGATAGTTACGGCTCGGCTAGTCTCTGTCCATTGACTGCTATCACGATTTTTCTTCCAGGTATTTTCTGGTGTGGTATACCAGCTACACCAGTCGCGACCAAAGTAGTAATTGGTTTTTCGCCAACCAGCAACCAGCTTGACCTCTGATGTATCTAGGCCATCTTGAATGTCATTTTTTCTATATACGACGCCGACTTGTGGTTTAAAGTCTGAACGCATAACGACAGGTAACTCATTGTAATCAATCAAATTACCCATGTCACAACTGGTCCAACGATACAATAACCAGTCTTTAGCTGGCGTATTATGGCGGATAGTCTTGTTTTCAATTAACCAATTAATGCTTTCGTTAGCTTGGTTAAAATCGGCAACCGTTTGAAACTCTGGCTGGTCGTACGTTACACGGTTGCTCCAGGAGATTCCCCCACTAATATTTGGAGAAGTAGAAGCACTGAATCCAAGGTTAAAATCTAGCGACTCACTGACAGATGCCGTTGCAATGGTGTTTTCTGGAGCATGGCTCATGTGGCGTAAAGGGGCGCCATTTAAATAGCTCAGTGCCAGCTTAAAAGCCGTTGGAACGGTGTAACGGTAATCTCCCCCAGTAGCAAAACCATAGATTTGTTCTTTGTTTGGAACATTAGTCATGTCGAAGCCAGAACCGCCATTTAGGATCAACTTGGCTTCTTTAGCGCCATTTGGTAGCAAAGATTGGTTCCAGACATTTTCTAAAGAATAAATTAAGCGGATTTTTTTCGAGCGTGCATCACCATCATCAAGCTGAAGCAATGTCGAAGTGTAAGATTTCAATGTATCTTCAGCATGTGCTGGTGCTAAAGAACCAAGTAAAGCGAGTGCGATAATACTCGCGGAAAGATGCTGTTTTTCCATTATTTTTTCCTATTAGTCAGCCCATAAAGACTTTTGTTTTAAACCATCTTGATGGGCACTTTATAATTATGGACAGGTTATAAATTCAAGCTCAATAAATGAGCGGTAAAATAGTGCATCTTGTTTTTTATTAAAAAAAGAAAAAGGATAGATTCGTGGGATTAATGTCTCATAGTTTTTAAATTCACCACTCAACTATAATAAATAAGAATTTGGTTATTAAGTCTTGTCTTTTTAAGTTATTGCTTAATTTTAATTTTCTAATGTTGTGTTGAGATTTTCTATTGATAAAAGTGAATTTTATAAATGTTAGCCATGTTATTTTTAGGGTTTTTGTTATACCAAATTAAGTAAAGTATCGTTATGTGGTTATCTCGGGTTTATGGGTTTAATTCAAATTAAAACAGTGGTTTGTGTTTTTTGTTATTATTTTTTAGAGCTTAATGTAATAGTTTGGTGATAAAGTCCGTCAATGAAGTTGCCATGTTCGTGTATGAAGTTATATGTGCTTTTACAGCAGGAAATTAAACTTTACGTTTAAGATGGTAAAGATAGAAAAAGAAATAAATAAGATTATTAAATAATCATGTTTCGAGAATATAAAATGTAACGTACTTCTAATTAAACGAATGCTTGAATAAACGATGGAGTGTGAAAAGTGCTATTTAAGTTACGCTGTCCTATATTCCAGTTGGTGCCTTGTTCATACAATGCGTTTTCTCGGCTTAAACTGGTTTATGTACTGCTAATCTCTTATCCGTTTCTTAATTACACATATTGGCAATATGCTCGCCAAGTTACGTGTATTGGTGTCAATGAAAAACAGTATCTACGATAGCTCTCTCAGGGTTGGAACTGCCACTATGAATTTCCTTCATGTTCAATGTGAAACAATACCAATATTACTCAACTCGTGAAGCAAGTATAAAAAAAGGACTGCTCTGGTGTTAGGCACTGCGACGGTCGTTTTTTGTACGAACCGTTCGTCGTAAGTGCTGTGCAACCTAACGATTGGGAAAACCAAAAAACAAAAAATGTCCCCATGCACAGAGTTAGGAAAAGTCTGCTTTATCTAAGGAAATAGGATACCAACTCACGATGAATAACGATTTCACATTTGCTATCAAAAGCATTCGCTTTGATGAGAATTACCAACCATCAGACAACACGCGAATCACTACCAACTTTGCTAATCTGGCTCGCGGAAACTACCGCCGAGAGAATCTGCGCAATGCGCTCCGAATGATCGATAATCGTTTTAATGCGTTGGCATATTGGGATAACGCGCAAGGTGACCGCTACTCAGTTGAACTTGAAATCATCTCTGTTGATATGGATATCCAAGGTAGTGGAGAAGCATTCCCATCGATTGAAGTGCTCAAAACTAACATTGTTGATCACAACACTAACGAGCGCATCGAAGGCATTGTGGGCAATAACTTCTCTTCATACGTTCGTGATTACGACTTTAGCGTTTTGCTGTTGGACCACAACAAAAACCAGCCACAGTTCAGCATCCCAGCGAACTTCGGTGATTTGCATGGCAAACTGTTCAAAGCTTTCGTTAATTCTGAGTCTTATAAACAGCATTTCAAAAAGCTGCCAGTGATTTGTCTGAGCGTATCGGACAACAAGGTATACCGACGCACCGAAAATCAACATCCTGTTTTGGGCTTTGAATATCAGCCGAACGAATCTTCGTTGACGGAGCAGTACTTCAAGAAGATGGGCTTACAGGTGCGCTACTTTATGCCGCCAAACAGCGTTGCACCGTTGGCATTCTACTTCTTCGGTGACTTGTTGAACGATTATTCAAACCTAGAGCTTATCAGCACGATTAGCACGATGGAGACATTCCAGAAGATTTACCGACCTGAGATTTACAATGCCAACGCGGTTGCCGGTAATTGCTACCAGCCAAACCTAAAAAACCTAGACCACTCGCTAACTCAAATCGTTTACGACCGAGAAGAGCGCAGCCAACTGGCGATTGAACAAGGAAAATTTGCCGAGGAGCATTTCATCAAACCTTATCAATCTGTGCTTGAACAATGGTCTGCAAACTACGCGTAATCGACAACGAGAATCTAGAAAGGAATGACGATGAAAACACTATTACCGACTTCAACGGCTGGCAGTTTACCGAAACCTTCTTGGCTGGCCGAACCAGAAAAACTTTGGTCACCGTGGAAACTGCAAGGTGAAGAACTGATTGATGGCAAACGTGATGCGCTACGCGTCGCTTTGCAAGAGCAAGAATTGGCAGGCGTTGATATCGTCAGTGATGGAGAGCAAACTCGGCAACATTTTGTGACGACCTTTATTGAGCATTTAAGCGGCGTAGATTTTGAAAACCGTAAAACGGTGACCATTCGCAACCGTTATGAAGCAAGTGTTCCGACGGTGGTTGGCCCAGTAAGCCGCACAAAGCCCGTGTTTGTTGAAAATGCCAAGTTCTTGCGTCAGCAAACTAAGCAACCTATCAAGTGGGCGCTGCCAGGCCCTATGACGATGATCGACACACTTTATGATGATCATTACGGTAGCCGTGAAAAGCTGGCTTGGGAATTTGCAAAGATCCTCAACCAAGAAGCGAAAGAGCTTGAAGCGGCGGGTGTCGACATTATTCAATTCGATGAACCTGCGTTCAATGTGTTTTTCGATGATGTGAACGAATGGGGCATTGCGTGTTTAGAGCGTGCGATTGAAGGGCTGAAATGTGAAACTGCAGTGCACATCTGCTATGGCTACGGCATCAAAGCGAACACGGATTGGAAGCAAACGCTAGGCACTGAATGGCGACAATACGAAGAAGTATTCCCTAAATTGCAGCAGTCAAATATCGATATTATCTCGCTTGAGTGTCATAACTCACGAGTGCCTATTGAGTTACTTGAGTTGATTCGCGGTAAGAAGGTGATGGTTGGTGCGATTGACGTCGCTACCAACGAAATTGAAACGCCAGAAGAAGTGGCGAACACACTGCGAGAGGCGTTGAAGTACGTTGATGCCGACAAGCTTTACCCATGTACCAACTGCGGTATGGCGCCTTTGTCTCGTGAAGTATCGACCGCTAAGCTCAATGCGTTAAGTGCGGGTGCGGAGATCATTCGTAAAGAGTTGGTGGGTTGATATTAATACTTAGGCTCCGCACCATGAACTAAAGTTAGAGTCATTCTAGCGAGTTTAAATGAGACTAGGAATCGGTTTACTGCTCGCTAGGAAATAGCGATAACTTCCGCACTTCAAAGCTCTCGGTGGGGAGCTCCTGAATCACGCTCGTCCCTCGCTGTTCAGGATGACGGATGTTGGAAGATATATTGCTCGCCACAACCCTAGGTATTGGAGCAGCTTCAAGATAGGGTCTTTCCGGCGAGTTAAAACGAGACTAGGAATCGGGTTACAGCTCGCTAGGAAATG
>NZ_JAWOSW010000012.1:0-64409 GCF_033338535.1 Vibrio sp. Vb2131 | reverse complement strand
ACGATAACTTTCGCACTTCAAAGCACTCGGTGGGTAGATCCTGAATCACGCTCGTCCCTCGCTGTTCAGGATGACGGCTGTTGGAAAATGCATTGCTCGCCACAACCCCAGGCATTGGATCTGCTCCAAGATAGGATCATTCCAGCGAGTTTAAATGAGAATAGGAATCTGATTACAGCTCGCTAGGAAATGACGATAACTTTCGCACTTCAAAGCACTCGGTGGGTAGATCCTGAATCACGCTCGTCCCTCGCTGTTCAGGATGACGGATGTTGGAAGATACATTGCTCGCCACAACCCTAGGTATTGGATCTGCTCCAAGAGAGGGTCATTCCAGCGAGTCTAGACGAGACTAGGAATCTACTAACTCACTGGAAAATGGCGATAACCTCAGAACTTCACAGCACTCGGTGAGTCGATCCTGAACCACGCTCGTTCCTCGATGTTCAGGGTGACCGTTTTAAATAAAAATGCCGCTCACAGTAAAGTGAGCGGCATACATTTCCCGTTTCCAGCCTCGGCCAGATTTAATTCAACTCTACGTTCTTAATCTCAGGATGCTTTAGCAACATCACACGAATCCAGTGATGCACCACCCACATCACCATCGCGGTGAGCAGAACCGCAACGAAAATCGAGCTGAAACGGTACAAGATCGAAAAGAACGCGTCTTTTTGTTCTGGCACCAATGAGGTCGTCAGCGGAACCGATAGGGCAGACATGGCAGAAAACGCGATAGCCGCTTTAATTTGCCCCTTGGTGAGCCACAAGCAGAATGGCCCCATCGCAATGGTAAAGGCGAGCCAAAAGAGTAGCCCATGCCCATACCAACTGCCCAATATGAGCTGAACAGCCATCCCTGCGATGCAGCCTAGTGCGGTGCCGATGATGCGAATTTTTGCCATGGCGAGCGAGCCCGCTAAAGTCATTGGGGTTAGGATGATCAAAATGGAAGCTTGTGCGGATAGCGAGTCATATAAGTCTGCTACTTGGAATACGATAAATGCCGCCATCGCCACTACCCAACCCATGGCAACTTGGCTGATGTAGTCAATATCGCTTTTTACGGGGGTCGATATCTCAATGTGTTCGGCGGAGGATTTTGGCTCAGGGAACAACCAATACGCGAATGCGCAAACAAAAATATTGCTGAACGCCATCACCCACATGTTGACATTGAACTCTTCAATATCCATGAAGTTATAGCTGGCAAAATTCAACACAATTGAACCCACCAACAGCCCCATGTAACCAAACAAATAGGTTTTCTGGTTCATCATTGCAATGCACTTGAACAGCATCATGATTCCGACGGCAATGGTCATTAATGTTGGATGAAACTGCAAGTATTCCAGCAAAAATGTGGCTTGTATGGTTGTCCACACCGCAGAGAAAAACACGATCAATAAAGCCGCTAGATTAAAGTTGTCCATTCTGCCCAATATAAACAGCGGCATCATGATGGCAAAAAATCCGTAAGACCAACCGAAGATCATGCTTAGCGCGAGTCCTAAAGAGCAGCCGAACCAAATTCGTAAGGTTTTCATTGTCGCCGCCTAGTAAATGAAGTGGAACCAGCTTGCGAGGTGAATCTGTGCTTGCGCCATCAACTGCCAGAAAATGCTGTTGTCTGGGTACAAAACAATGGTAGCGCGAGAGCCGACAAACAGTGCTGGTGGTAACTCATCGCTGCTGGTTAGGTTCACTCGTGTACGCTGCGCATCACGTACCCAGCGGTTGTTCACTTCCACTTTGGTTAGTGCGCCATTAGGCGTTTGTTGTGCGGCTGCTACACCGTAATCGCGGCTAGATAAATCAAAGTCGTACACCGAACCTGGGTTGGCATCAAATGTGACCAAGGCGTGGAAAGTCTTGTCTACGTTCGCGACGGATTTTTCACGAAAATCAGCGGCTACCCAGAGTGATCCTGTTGGTACAAATGTCAGCAATGGCATGTTGGTGTTTGCCATCGTGCCAACTTCTAGTTGCAGGTTGGTCACGACACCATCACTGGGAGCGAGTACCGCGGTATTTGCCAAATCAAGTTGCGCCTTTTCGATGCCGTTTTTGGCAATTCGAACGGCGGTGCTTTGACCTTTTTGATCGCCTAATTGCGCCTCAATGACTTTTAAGTTTTGTCGTTCCGCTTTAAGCGCTGCACGTGATACCTGATTTTGGGCAAAGGCATTATCGAGTGTCGATTGAGAGATGACTTTCTGCTTCGATAACGTCAGTAAGCGGTTGTATTCGCGGTGTGCATTATCAAATGTCGCTTGTGCGCGGGCAATATTGGCAAGAGCGGCTTCGCGTTGAGAATACAGCGTTGCTTCTTTTTCATAAGCGGATTGCAGAGACAGCTCCGCCTGTTCAAGTGCTATCTTGTATTTACGATCATCAATCGTAAACAACACATCGCCTTTTTGAACGGACTGGTTATTCTCGATGAGAACGTCGGTCACTTTACCAGATACCTCGGGTGCGACTTGGACAACGTATCCTTGCACTCGTCCTTCGGTCGTTAAGGGGGCGTGGCGGTCAGCAATGATAATGTACAAAAATAGTACGATGAACAGGACAATCAAAGTTCGCATCCAGTGTTTGAATTTTTGGTCAGCCGTCATTACAAGTTCCGTTAAACATATTGGATAGCGGATTATAGAGAAGTCACTCACAATTCAGTAGAATGATAATACGAACATAAATGACCTAAAAATAGGACAATGAACGTTAATTTTGATGATATTTACCTATTCACTCAGACGGTGGTTCACGCCGGTATAAGTGCAGCGGCAGAGGCGAATCAACTACAACGCTCAAAAGTGAGTCGTCGCCTGCAAGAATTAGAGAAATCGCTCGGGGTACAGCTTTTGATCCGCACAACACGCAGCATTGAGTTGACGGAGCACGGGAAACGCTTGTTTGAGTTGGTGGGGCAGCCTATTGACCATATTCAGCAAGGTTTAAATGCCATGCATGAATATCAACAAGAGCTGACGGGCAAGGTGCGTTTAGCCATTCCTTCCGCATTGATGAGCTCTGCCGCGTTTAACGCGATCATCACCGAGTACACAACGCGGTATCCGGAGATTTCGGTCGAGATTGAAAACCATCAAGAGAGTGTCGATCTCAAGCGTCAATCGTTTGATTTGCAGCTTCTTCCGAGCGTAGTCAAAGTCACCGATGACAGCTATGTGCAGTTCAGTCTTTTGCCTTATCGTAGTCACTTTGTTGCGTCAAAAGCCTATCTAGAATCGCATCCGCCAGTAAAAATGGTTGAAGATCTTAAGCAACATCGCCTTTTAACTAATCGTTACAATGCCGATTTGCTCGATTCAGATTTGCATGTCGCGTTGCGTTCGGATGACCTCAACTTGCTGCGCTCGATGGCGATAGCAGGAAACGGCATCGCGTTTATTCCTCAAATTCACTCCAAGCCTGCACTGAGAGACGGTTTGTTGGTCGAGGTGCTGCCTCAATTCGCGCATCCGAAGCAGCATCTTACTCTGATTTATCCCTCGGCCTTATTTCTGCCCAATAAAGTCAAAGCCTTGATTGAGCTAATTCGAGAGAAATTTAAATAGTCAGTTCAAACCACTCTTAACTAAGAGCAAATGTGTGAGCGAAGATCATCTTTCTAGGTTTTAGTGCTCTAATATGAAAGGATTCTGATACATTAACTGTTGCTCAACTTGTTGAGTATGGTTTGTGGTCGCACAAGATAGGAGGTGGAAATGTTATCGAAAGGAAACACGGGCCTGATTGTGGTAGATGTTCAGGGCAAACTCGCTACATTAATGCATGAAAGCGACTCACTGATTGAAAATATCACGAAACTGGTAAAGGGTGCCAAAGCACTAAATTTGCCTATTCTGTGGCTAGAACAGAATCCAGAAAGGTTGGGCCCAACCGCGGAGCCGATTCGTGAAGTGCTTGAAAGCACGCATTTACCTATTACCAAGTACACGTTTGATGGCTGCAAAGAGGCGACGTTTAACGTCGCGGTGGAGAACGTAAAAGTGGATACCTGGTTGGTTTGCGGTATTGAGTCCCACATTTGCGTCTATCAAACCGCGGTTTCTCTGCGTCAGTCCGGTTATCGCGTTGAATTAGTCACGGATTGTGTATCTTCCCGAACCGCTGCCAATAAGGCGCTCGCTCTTGCGAAGTTAACCGCTAACGGTGTGGTGCTCACTGGGCTAGAAATGTGTTTGTATGAAATGGTCGAAGATTGCCGAGCACCTGAATTCAAAGAAATTCTGGCGCTCATCAAATAGTGTAATCATTGTAATCAGCAACAACTTTATTTGAACACGCTATTCAAATTCTCGTTGATACCTTGGCAACATCGACTCGTTGCCAAGTAACCCGCCTTGGTGAATGTAAATCACCGTTTTATCAGTGTTCTCTTCCAACCAAGGGGTGAGGCATTGCCACATATACGGGTCGTATAACAGGTCAAATTCGAGGTCGGTTTGCTCAAAGAGCGCTTTCCATGTGATGTAATCTTCTTCGTACAAGCGACCAAAATGGTGTTTGTTGCGCACGGTTAAAATGGTTGGGTGGCTGTTTTCACCGAGCTGGTTGAACTGCTCAGTTAAGTAATCTGCATTGCCTACGCAAGGGCAAGTTAGCACTTCTATGCCGTGTGGGCTTAAATGTTTATGAAGATATAAAGCGGTCGTGCCAGTGCCTGATGGCAGGGCGACGGTAAACTGTTCTTTACCTCTCAATCGCGTCCAATCAAGAATTTCTCGTGCTAACTGTTTGATGCCAGCTTCAGCGAGGTGGGAACGTCCACCCTCTGGAATAAGCAATGTCGACTCATCTAATCTTCGTACCTGATGGACGTATTCAATAGGGTGGAGTTCGCTACCGATGTCTTGCATGGCGGTGATTTTCATACCCAAATCGAGAGCGCCGCGATAGTTTCCGATGGGGAAGCTTTTTAGCCAAGATGGAATGTGATGAACATAAAACTCAAACGCCCAACCTTTAATCTGGGCGAGAGCCGCTAGCGAGTACATGGCATTAGATTGAGCAGAGCCGTAACTGATGAGGGTTTTGATGTCGCTGTTTTGCGTTTCCATCAACGCCATAAACTTACGTGCTTTGTTCCCAGAAAAGTGGGAGTGGAGCATGTCGTCACGTTTAAGGAAAAATTTGCGCCCATTAAAGCTATGTTGGGTGATAGGACTTTCTGAGAGTTTCATGTCGATGCTGACGGAATAAACCGTGTCACCTTTGCCATTTAAAAAGGGCGCGTAGTGTAACGCCATTAAACCCAGATAAAAAGTCTGTGTTTCAGTACAACCATTTCGGTTATTCCTGATGTTTTGACTCGCACTCACCGGTGCTGTAATACCATTGCAATGGTTTCACTTCTATCCTTTGGTTGCTTTGATTCCATGGTATTCCATTCCATGGCTCGCCTTTCTGCTTTAAGCCACGTACACTACGCCGCTTATTTCAACTCAATCAGAAGGCTTGGTTTTGCAAACTCTAGAACAATTAAAAACAGGACAATTAGTAGGAACGAAACAACTGAAGTTGGCGGAAGGGCTAACTGAGTTTCCTATGGAAATATTAGAGCTTGCAGAAACGCTTGAAGTGTTAGATTTATCTGGCAACGCACTGTCAGATTTACCACCAGAACTGGAACAGCTGACCAAGCTAAAAATCATCTTTGCTTCCAACAACCTGTTCACCCATCTGCCAGAGGTGTTGGGCAAGCTGCCAAACCTTGAGATGGTTGGGTTTAAAACCAACAAGATCAAAGTAGTCAGTGAAGCCTCACTACCAACTCAGTTACGTTGGTTGATTCTGACCGACAACGAGATTGAAGTTCTGCCAAACAGCCTGGGTGAAAGACCGCGCCTAAGAAAGCTTGCTTTGGCGGGCAATCGCATCAAACAACTGCCAAACAGCATGGAAAACTTGGTCAATTTAGAATTGATTCGTTTATCTGCAAACCAGTTAGAGCATTTCCCGGATGTGTTGATGAAGCTGCCTAAATTGGCATGGTTTGCATTCGCAGGTAACCCATTCTGCAAACATCCATCTTCGCTAGACAGCGTGCCTAAAGTGACCACAAACAGTTACTCACTTAACCATGTTCTTGGCCAAGGTGCGAGTGGCGTGATTTCTCATGCTAACTGGACTGACGCTCAATACGACTTCCCGAACGAAGTTGCGGTGAAAGTGTTCAAGGGTGAAGTGACCAGTGACGGCTACCCACATGATGAACTTGAAGCATGTTTGCAAGCCGGGCATCACAACAACTTGGTGAAATCCATCGCGCAAGTGGATGACGGTAATGAGCTTGCTTTGGTTATGGAGCTGATCCCAAACAGCTACTACAATTTGGGTTTACCGCCAACGCTGGAAACTTGCACCCGAGATACATTCCCAAAAGGGTTTACGCTAACGGTCGAGCAAGTGAATTCTATTGTGGAGCAGATGGTGGACGTGTTTAATCACCTGCACGACAACAAGGTGTGCCATGGCGATTTGTATGCGCACAATACTTTGGTGAATGACCAAGGTGAGATGATCTTCGGCGACTTTGGTGCAGCGAGCATTTACGGCTATTTATCGGACGAGCAGCAAGCGGCAATCCGAACCATTGAATCGAGAGCGCTGAAGTACTTTATCGAAGATATGTTTTCTGTGTGTGACGCGTCGGAATCGGCATCGCAAGCATTCAATCGACTAGCAGCACTTGCAGCATAAGATTTCATTCAATCGAAATTAGAAAGAGGTATCGAATTGCTCGTTTGATACTGAGCAAAGTAGATACCTCTCAATTGAATTAGGCGCTGGGGAAGTTACTCTGAGCAAGCCTCTTGATGCTCTGACGTAAGGTCAATTACTGCTTCACAACCACCCTCTGGATGTGTACCAATCTTAAATTGCCAGCCATAGCGTTGGCACAAATCATCCACAATCATCAAACCTAACCCGTGTCCATCAGAGTGCGGAATGGTCGAAAAGCCTTCACCTTCATCACGCACCGAGATGGTGTTCTCATCCATGTTGATATGAATTGATCCCGATGGTGTCGCGGCGATGCCGTTGCGAATCAGGTTGCCAAGAATAATGGTTAGCACGGCATTGGTCGCGCGCGTTCTTGGGTTACCGTCTATCTGTACATCAAAGTTGAGTGCTTTCTCATCCGCCTGAGCTTGGCTTTGGAAGATGATTTGGTTGAGTTCTTCTTCGGTGATGCTGCGCACTGGTGAATCATCTGCATTACGCTCGTAACGCACTAAGCCGAGTAGGGCATCTACCATGGTCGACATCTGCTGCGTTGCATCCTGGATTCGGTTCACTTGTCGGGTCTGGAAATCCGTGTTCGCACTTCTCGCCAGTAAGCTGCTTGAGCCTTTCATTACTGTTAACGGTGTACGCAGTTCATGGCTTGCGTATCGTGCAAAGGCTTGCTCACGCTTGATGACTTGGTTGATTTTGTGGCGATACTCATTCAACTCATCCGCGAGGGTTTGGAACTCTTTGGCCGAGCCCTCAGGCACACTAAAAGTTTGCGTGGCATCTCCTTGGTGATGGTCGAGTTGAGTTTTGAGCGCATTGACGGGTTCAATCAAGCGTTGTGATAAGCGCAGTAGCAGGCTACCAAACAGGAACACCAGCACGGCGACAATGGACAATACCATCGCGACGACGAGAATGAATTCCTCTGAGGTGATCTCGATTTCATCAATCAAGGAAACCAGGATCACAGGATGTTCAACGCCTTTGTAGGTGTAAGTACTCATGTAAACCATGCGCGAGTATTCACCGTCTTCTACTTCATCAAGAAAGTGCTTTTGACCAATCAGGTATTTTTGGTAGCGCTCGGCAACCAATGAGATGTCGTTGTATGCGGTGGTGAGCAGGTCAAGCTGAATACTGCCTTGCTCTGGGTGGGACTGGAAATGTTCAATTGCTTCTTTTTTGTCGACCATAATACGACGCTCGCCCACGCGGTCTTCAGACCAAAGCAGGGAGCCGGTAATCAACAAAAAGCAGAAGATGCCAATCACGACAGACACAAAAGAGAAAAACAGAGCGAGTCGCCCTGTCATACTTTGTGTGCTTTGCGTGCTAGCAAGTAAGCGATTGATCATGCAACTGTCTCCAAGCGGAAGCCAACTTTCGGCACGGTGATCAGCACATGTTGTTCAAATGGCTTATCAAGTTGGTTGCGAAGTTGGTAAATGTGGCTGCGCAGAACGTCGTTGTTCGGCTCGTTCTCTTGCCATAGTTGGAAGGCGATTTCTTCACGTGTTACTACGTCTGGCGCGCTTTTCACAAGCATTTCCAGAATGGTGTAAGTGGTGGGGTTTAGCGCCAACAGTTTATCTTGGCGGTAAGCTTTACGCGTTTTTTGGTCGATAGAGACTTCGCCATATTCCAACTTGCTCGACGCGACAGTGCCGCGGTAACGGCGGATCAGTGCCATCATGCGCGCTTCAAGAATATCCAGATCGAAAGGCTTGGTCAGATAGTCGTCCGCACCGTGTTGGAAGCCTTTTAGCATATCGTCACGGCTATCGAGTGCTGTCAGCATAAGCACTGGTGTGTTGTTGCCCGCGTCGCGAAGTTTATTACACATGGTCAGGCCATCCATGCGTGGCAGCATGAGATCGAGCAAGATGATGTCGAAGGTGTTTTCCATCGCTAGTTTCAGGCCGAGTTCGCCGTTGTCTGCATAATCGAGTTCCATACCTGCACACTCAAAATAATCGAACAGCATGCCTGCAATTTCTCGATTATCTTCGACTAAAAGTACGCGTTTCATGTATTTCTCTCCAAGTGGGCAGGTGTTCGAAAATAAGACTTCGTCTTAACCGAACATTATTCACTAAGGACGTGAAAAAGATGTCAATAACATCTCTTTCACGTTGATGTTTGTAGACTGGATTCATTCATCGGATTTAGTGGAAGAGTAGCATGTCAACCTTCAACATTCACGCTGCAACCTTTTCAAAGGTGAGCCAACACACTGAGCCTAAAACAGTTTTGTCTGTTGTGGTGCCATTCTTTAACGAGCAAGAAGTCTTGCCTGAATTTCATCGTCGTTTAGCCGCCGTTTTGGATGAAATGCCAGAACGCTGCGAAATCGTCTATGTCGACGACGGTAGCAAAGACGACAGCCTCATGATCGCGCAAAACTTTTCTCAATCTTCTAGCGACGTTCGTTGTATTGCACTAAGCCGTAACTTCGGCAAAGAGTCTGCCATGAGTGCGGGCCTGGAACACTGTCAAGGTGAAGCGGTGATCGTGATTGATGCTGACTTGCAAGACCCGCCTGAGTTGATCCCGCAAATGGTATCAAAATGGCGTGAAGGGTATGACGTGGTGAACATGCAGCGCAGTGAACGCCACGGTGAAACCTGGTTCAAACGCTTCTCGGCCGCTTGCTTTTACAAAGTGCTGAATAGCATGGCGAAATTAGAGGTGCCAGAGAACGTGGGCGATTTCCGTCTACTGAGCGCAAAAGTGGTTAAACACATCAATTCGCTACCAGAGCGTAACCGATACATGAAAGGCATTTTCTCTTGGCCGGGTTTCAAGCAAGTGACGGTTCAGTTTGAGCGTGACGCTCGTTTCTGTGGTGAAACCAAATGGAACTACCTCAAGCTGATTGGCCTTGCAATGGACGGCATTACCTCGTTTTCCATTCGTCCTTTGCGCTTAGCGACACTTGCCGGTGCGTTAGTGGCGTTCAGTGCCTTTATCTATGGCGCATTCATTGTGATGAAAACCGTTGTGTTTGGTGAGCCCGTCACTGGCTACCCATCCATGATGGTCGTCCAACTTGCCTTGGGCGGTGTGCAACTGCTGTCGATTGGCCTTTTGGGTGAATACATTGGCCGCATTTTTGTCGAGACCAAGCAACGTCCTCTATATCTTGTTCAGTCTGTTTACGAGCAGCCTGCAAAACATCAATCCATCCAAACCATGAAGTTTAAATTGGGAGAAACCGCGTAATCATGAGTATTAATAAAACCCATCTGTGGTTGTTGTTGGCGTTTGCTCTTTTACTCCGTCTTATTTCACTTGCCGCTTACCCTTTGATGGACACCACCGAAGCCCGCTACGGCGAAATGGCGCGCTTAATGGTGGAAACCGGCAATTGGCTTACCCCACAGTTTGATTACGGCGTGCCTTTTTGGGGGAAGCCCCCCCTGTTCACGTGGATGAGTGCTTACGGCATTGAGCTGTTTGGATTGAATGAATTTGCAGTGCGCGCGCCTCATTGGTTAGCGGGTGTTGCGACGATTGTTTTTGTTGCTTTCATCGCGCATCGTGCAGGCTTTAATGCTGTCATCGCAGCGTTGGTACTGGCGACGTGTGGCATCTTTTCAATTGCGGCGGGTGCGGTGATGACAGACATGGCACTGACGTTGGCAATGACGATGGCGATGGTTGGTTTTTACTATTGCTGGCTTGGCAAAGACAAACACAGCCGATTGTGGGGTTACCTCGGTTTCTTTGGCTTGGCTTGCGGGCTGTTAGCGAAAGGTCCAGTGGCGATCGTGATCATGGGCATCGCAGTATTTCCTTGGCTCGTGATTCAGCATGGTTTCTTTGGTGCCTTAAAAGCCTTGTGGCAGCGTTTTCCAATTGTGTCGGGGTTGGCGCTCATGCTGGCGATTGCTCTACCTTGGTACATCATGGCTGAAGTGGCGACGCCTGGATTTATTGATTACTTCATTGTTGGCGAGCACTTTAAGCGTTTTGTTGTCAGCGGTTGGGAAGGGGATCTGTATGGTTCTGCTCATGATCAACCACGTGGGATGATCTGGGTATTCTGGCTACAGTCGGCTGCGCCTTGGTCAATTGTATTGCCTATCTTGGCGTGGAAACGTCGTAAGGTACTCAAAGCCATTGAAACCGATCATCAAGGTTTGTTTAGCTTCCTGATGTGTTGGCTGATTTCTCCAATGATCTTGTTCACCATGGCTGGGAATATTTTGCCTACTTACGTGCTACCGGGTGTGCCTGCGTTGGGTATCTTGATTGCAATGCTGGTGGATAAACACGATTTCAAATGGTTGACCGGAACGGCAGCGGTGTTGCCAGCCCTGCTTATGATTGCGATGTTGGTTTTGAATATGGGCAAAGCAGATAGCCGCAGCGACCGCATAATCTTCGCGCAAATTAATGACAACGCTCCGGTCTTTTATATTGGTAAGCGCCCGTTCTCAGGCCAGTTCTATAGTCATGGTCAGGCGAAAAAGCTTGAAGATAAGAATGACTTAAACAATCTGAAGAAATTCCACCTGATTGGTAAATCGCAGCAAGTGGATAGCATGATTCATGAAAATGCGTTGAGTTGTACCAACGAGTTCACAGCAAAATCGAAACGCTCACTCTACACCTGTGTGGTTGGATAACGGAATGCGCAAATTACCAAAATTTGCTTCGCTGGAAAGGTTTGCTTCGTTAACAAGGTTTGCTCTGGTAGGTGGTGTCGGCTTTATGGTCGACACCCTTATCTTTTCTGTGTTGTTCCATTGGTTTGGTCTGGAGTTGATGCTGGCTCGTGGGATAGCATTTTTGTTTGCAGCAACCACGACTTGGCTTGGCAATCGCTGGCTGACTTTCTCTCAAGCAGAAAAAACCAACCCTTTCGCTCAATGGCAAAAATTTATGGCGAGTGCCTGTATCAGTGCTTTGCCGAACTTTATTGTGTTCAAAGGCGTAACGTTCGCGCTAGGAACGCAAGGGGTGATGGTCTATTTGGCTTTGATCTTAGGCATATTGGCAGGCATGGTGAGTAACTATTTACTCAGTGCAAAATGGGTGTTTAGTTGAGGATAGAAGGTTCGGGCTTACTCTCCTATCCTCGAGTTAAAAATTCGTTATTTGAACCAATTTTTCTTTTTGTACATCAGAGTAAACCTAAAGCTTTTCATGGGGGGATGTAAAAGGTAAACAAGCCAAGGTTTATACCTTGGCTGCCGTTAGTTCAGATTTTGATTTTTCAATCTCAGATTCCGTTTGCCACTTGCCGTTGTAAAGGTATTCACGCTCAGGAAGTGGGGCATTTGACGCCCTTAAATCAAATACCTCTTCGGTTTGATATTCTCTACTACAAACCGGAATACTAAAGAGCCTTGATTCTGGCTTCGATTCAAACAGCTTTTTGTGGTCATCTACCTCTGTACAATCCAGCTTGTAGACCTTTGACAGTTGCGCGACCATGGATTCTAAATCTGCTTCAGTTTTAAAGAAAACATAACAATCTGATCTATCTTGTGAGCGAAAGATAGTATTATGAGCAGTATCTCGATATCTGCATATGTCCTGCTTAAAATAGAATTGGATCACTTTCCTTTTCTTGTTGTAGTCCGCAAACAGCCAATCTTCTCGTTCGCCTACTCTCACTTCTGTTGCTTCATCAGGCTGTCGTTTAAGCATACCAAATGAAACCAATATAAACCCACCAGCTCCGGCAAGAACCATGGGTCCAGCAACCCCAACCATCACGACACAAACTATTGCTCCAATCCAGCCCATGGCTTGAGTCGCAGAGTTGACCCAATTCGGTAAATCACGTCGCTTTTTTATAACCAATCCGCGATCGGACAAGATGTAATCATAACGATTGTCCAAACCAAATGTCAGATAAGATACACCAGACATAATTATCGTTAGACCCGATAAAATATAAGTTAAGATCATGTCACTGTTATCATGTAGGAAATAGGTAAGGAAAAATATTGGACTGACAGCGGCTATAGCAATCGATAGGTATAAGTATCGAAAAGGCTCTTCAATATCGTGCTTGTGCCAGGTTGTGAGATCTTTCCCCTTTAGAATTTGTTGCTCTTGTTCTTCTTGATAAGCCGAAAGCTCGTCTGGCGTGATGTAAAAAGGTAAATAAGCCAAGGGTTACTCCTGTAAGCTAAGTTCACTAGCATCTGAAGTTAATGAACTTCTGATCGTTGCTTGTTTAGTATTGTCTGAAATCGCCGTATAAGTTGCACGCTGTTTTGCATTATTTTGGAACCAGTACTTACGGCTTAATTCGTTTTTATCATCAAGGATGTATTCAATCTCAAATGCTAGATAGTTAGCTGAGTCTTTCATTGGTAGAGTCAATTTATAGACACTTTGAGAATCTGAGGAATCCTTTGAACTATTCAACGTTTCTAGGTCTACTCCTGTGTACCAAGCTCCCGACATCAGTCCCCCCTCTGTTACAGAAGTATTTGTCCGAAGTTTTATGCCATCTCTTGCATTATTAGTGGGAACTTGGATATGTAGCTCAATACCAAACAGTTCTTGTTTTGCTGCTGGATATTGTGTTGTTGAATTCGGAACGGTACGCATCATTGGTATTTGGCAGATTAAAGGTTTATCCATTATGGTTTTTAACTCAAAAAGGGCCTCTTGTACTAAAGAAGAGTTATGCTTTTCTCTCTCTACCAAGCTTGAGGATTGACTCCAAAGGGCTTTATCTGGGTGATAGCCCCAAGGAAGTTTATCTAACCATTTTTGATAATCGTCTTGTTTAAGTTTACTCATGATATGATTACTGAGAAGATAAACCGCAGTGAGGCCCATAATGACAAACATTATTGGTCCTCCAAAGAGAATGTTTGCCGACCATATGCCTGTTATTCCGCCGATAGCTTGAAATCCACCAATAAGTGTCAATCCAACTAAAGATGCAAAGTTGAAGTATTCGACAACTCTCGCGTTGCCGTACAAGCCGTCAATTTTCTTCCATGAGCGATAGGCCTCTATCCCTGAAGCAAGAGCTCCAATAACTCCGGTTACAGCTAGCCATTTATTGAATACCTTTAAGTCATCAATAATCAGGTTTTCAAAGCCTTTTGTATTTCGAGCTACTAACTTTTTGATAGTTTTCAGTGAGTGTTTTCTGAGTTCGTCACTCCCTTTAACCTTATCCCATAACTTCCCTGTACGAATACCCGTCCAAGCATTGGCTGCATAAAATAGCTTTTGCTGAATATCCAAGAATTCATCTGAGGACATTAACCCTGTGTCTTGGATACTACTCATGGCATCACCAAGCGCGATGCAGTTAAATACTAATGCCATAAAGCCTAGACCACCGGCATTCTCGAACAGTTTATTCAAATCATCGAGCTTATTCATAGCGATCCGAGTTCTAAGCTCGACGGTTCTTTGCGGTAGATCATCGGGTAATTCAATACGCTGTGGGTACTCCAATGTAGCCACAGCGAGTGCCTTCTTAATTCTCTTTTTATTTTTTAAAGCTGTTGTGTATTTAGAGTCGGCTTTGCGGTTGTTTTTCTGGAAGTCAGCAATGACCGCATCGTTTTTCTTGAGCTCACTTGGGTAATCATTTACGCGTGTTTTCCATTTTTTAAAATCGCGAGCGTAGCTTTCATTTAAAGTAACTGGCATATTGTGTGCCATATGCTCTGCTATAACAGCAAACAGATAATAGCTATGGCGGTTCAGAGGTTTAGCAAAAACAGGCATCAGCATAATCGATGCTTGTGAGGTCAAGCTAACGCCAAACTCTATAACGCCTTTTGCAAGCGCACCTATTGCAGATTTAAAGATAATATCGAGCTCTTGGAAACCTTTGGCGATATCCTTGAGAAAGTCCGTTTCCGCAGTGTTTGGGTTGGAAACAAAATCCATGATCTTAGAGTACATGCTCACACGGTTGCTGGTAGCAGAGATCTGGTCCATCAACTTATTATCAGCATCAGAATATTCCGAGGCGATCGACTGTTCATTCTGCGCCTCGGTAATATTCTTCTCTATTACTTTAAATAAGCTTCGGCTAAACCCAGAGGCATAGAGAGCAAGTAAACTGGTTGGTTTCTCCCATTGGCTTTCAGCCCATTGGCGGTCTTCTTCTTGTATCACCAAAGTAAATGACTCAACCGCTTGCTTGTGTAGTTGATACAAGCTGTACTGCGTGTCTTCGCTGTATAGGTCGAAGGTTCTTTCGAGATGATGCGGCGTTAAGGACTCCATTACTGCGATAAAGTCGCGTTTGACCGAAACCACTTGGGCTAGCATGGTTTCTTTTTGTTCTGACAGCTCTTGCATCTCGCTCAGCATTTGCTTCCAGTTGAGTTGCTTGCGCCAGCGTTCAGTCGCTATCCATTGCTCGTATTTACCAAATCGGTTTGCTGAAATGCCATATTTTTTCTGTATGGCCTCTGCTATTTCTGAAGTGGATTTTTGGTAATCATCGATAGCTTGCTGGGAAAATGAAGACGGCATTCCTTTGATGATAGCTGCTTGAGATTCACTGGTAAGGTCAACCATTGTTGAGTTGTCATAGTAATCCGCCATGTCCATATAGAATTCAAGCTCTTGGTTTTTGCGCTTTACTCCTGTAGGCATGTCTATATTGTCGCTTGCCCCGAACATGCACAGCTGCATGGCGGTCTGCATCAAGTTCCACTGGTTTGAAAACTGGTCAGTGAAAAGGCGGTAAGGGCTTGCGGCACCAACAAAATGCAGTGACATATCTTGAATGTCTGCGGCGTAATCTTTTATCGCGACGAAGTAGCCTGATTCTTCTTCTGGAATCGCAGAGGTTAAATCGCTTTCGACTACGACAGGTTTAAAGACAGAACCATCTTCATCTGCTTTGGTGGCGATGCCAGAATCCGCAAAGCGATCATCATCGACGGCAGAAGATTCAATATCAGCGACTTGGGTTAACTTATCTATTGGTGCAATGTTGTGCTGATTCTCGTTTGAGGACAGAACAATGGTTTGCATGCGATCGATATGATTATTCGGATTGTTAAGTACGCGCATGAACGTGTGCCATGTCCACCGGTGCTCAGAGAAGCAAATCGATAGTACGCTTCCGTTGACGTAAGTAAGAAAGGGCTTTGCATCTTGTGGTGTCCCACGCTGCTCTGATTTTGGGCTTTCTGACTCTCCCAACTTATAGAGCGTGAATTGCGTTCCTTTGATTTCGTATTCGTCTAAGCTTTTGTTGATTGCATCATACACATACAGCCAACCGTCGCGCAGTTGACGCAGGGTGTAACCAACGGTATTGAGTTTGGCTGGGCCTTGGCCTTTCCATTCTTCAGGCAAACCAAAAGGTTGTGTCTCTTCTGTTTCTAGCTGATCGATGGCATAGCGGACTGGGATAAAGTGCGCAGGTGATGCTTCCGTTGCTTCTTTCTCAGTTTTTAAATTGAGAGGCTCTGGTTCAGACGGCGGTGGCGGATCGATTTTTTTTGTTTCTCCCTCCCAAAACATACTGCGCTCTGGGGGTGAGCCAGCAAGATCATCGGATTCCGTGGTTGGAACGATATTCAGCGATTTCAGTGTACCATCTCTTTCAAATGCCTGAACGGCCTCCTCATAGGTATAGCTGTTGTCATACCAGAACATAGAAGTTTTTGGGGGAAGTGGATTATTCATCGTTAGCCCATGTTTAAGAGTTTTACTCTGTTACGCAAATATCGCACCAAAATAAAGCAATTAAAAATCAATGAGTTATATTTTTATGGTTTTGCTTCAATCAAATAATTGTTTGTTTTTCCAATAAGTTGGTTGGTGTTTACCATTTTTTGTATTGATTGAATCAAAGTTTGAGTTGTGAGTGATGCCTCAATGAGCTGACAAAACAAAAGGGCTCCAGAGTTAACTCTGGAGCCCTTTCTAGTATTTAAGCTCTAAATAATTAGCGACGCTTTGGTTTACGTTGACCAGCTAGTTTGCCTTGTCCTTGTGGGCGACCTTGGCCTTGTGGCTTGCTACCTGCCGGGCGGTTTGCACCGTTGCCGCTAGGACGTTGGCCGTTGCTTGCAGGGCGTTGACCACCTGTAGCTTTGCCCGAACCGTTACGGTTGCCAGATGGTTTACCATCTTTTGAACCGCCTTCAGAACGTTTGTTCAAATGACCACCGAAGCCTGGTTGGTTTTTGGTATGTTTGGTTGCAAAGCGGTTTGCCCCGTGACGACCAGATTTACGACGTTGCGCAGGTGTTTGTGCTTCAATGTCTTCTGCAGGAACGAGACAGCCTTGTTTGTCACCAATCAAATGTTTTTTACCCATACTGATTAGGGCTTCACGGATCATTGGCCAGTTTGCTGGATCGTGATAACGCAACAGCGCTTTATGCAGGCGACGTTGACGTTCACCTTTTGCTACAGGTACATCTTCACGTTTTTTGTACTTCACGCGTTTCAGAGGGTTTGTCTCTGAGTAGTACATCGACGTTGCGTTACACATTGGCGAAGGGTAGAAGTTTTGTACTTGATCACATTCGAAGTTGTTCTTTTTCAGCCACAGAGCAAGGTTCAGCATGTCTTCGTCTTCTGTGCCTGGGTGCGCAGAGATAAAATAAGGGATTAAGTACTGCTTCTTGCCTGCTTCTGCACTGTATTTCTCGAACATCTCTTTAAAGCGATCGTACGTACCCATGCCTGGCTTCATCATCAGATCAAGAGGACCTTTCTCTGTATGTTCCGGTGCAATCTTCAAGTAACCGCCTACGTGGTGAGTCACGAGCTCTTTCACGTATTCTGGTGATTCAATCGCAAGGTCGTAACGTACGCCAGATGCAACCATCACTTTCTTCACGCCTTCAACTTTACGCGCTTCGCGGTATAAATCGATCGTGTGTTTGTGGTCTGTGTTTAGCTTGTTACAGATGCCCGGGAATACACAAGAAGGACGACGACAGTTCGCTTCCGCTTTTGGATCTTTACAGCCCAGGCGGTACATGTTTGCAGTCGGGCCACCAAGATCGGAAATTGTGCCGGTAAAGCCTGGAACTTTGTCGCGAATTTCTTCAATCTCGTTGATGATAGACTCTTTCGAACGGTTTTGAATGATTCGACCTTCATGCTCGGTAATCGAACAGAAAGAACAGCCACCAAAGCAACCACGCATGATGTTCACAGACGTCTTGATCATGTCGTACGCAGGAATTTTTGCTTTCCCGTACATAGGGTGAGGGACACGCGCGTAAGGCAGGCCAAACACAAAGTCCATCTCTTCGGTCGTCAATGGAATTGGAGCTTGGTTTACCCAAAGTTCACGATCACCATGGCTTTGAAGTAACGCTCGACCAGAGTACGGGTTCGTTTCTAGATGCAATACACGGCTTGCATGCGCATAAAGAATGCGATCGTTTCTTAGCTTTTCAAACGAAGGTAAACGGACCGCAGTCGTCGCAGCATCGTGGCGTGATGGGCGAATCGTGATTGGTTGTGCAACTGGCTCGTCTTTTTTAGTTTCACACTGAGTTTCTACTTCGTATGGGTTCTTTGGTACGAACGCTTCTTTACGAGGTTTTTCAATGCGAGAAGAATCAATAACCGTGTAGCCTTCTGGCGCCGCTGGCAAGTTCACGGCAGTACCACGAATATTGGTCATGGTGCTGATGTCTTCGCCGTTTGCGATGCGATGTGCTACTTCGACAAGTGCGCGTTCTGCGTTACCAAAAAGTAGGATGTCTGCTTTTGCATCAAACAGTACTGAACGACGAACTTTATCTGACCAGTAATCGTAGTGTGCCACACGGCGTAGGCTGGCTTCGATACCACCTAAAACAATAGGTACTTCTTTGTAAGCCTCACGACAACGTTGAGAGTATACCAAAGTCGCGCGGTCTGGGCGTTTACCACCTTCGTTATTCGGTGTGTACGCGTCATCGTGACGAAGCTTTTTATCCGCGGTGTATCGGTTGATCATGGAGTCCATGTTACCCGCAGTGATCCCGAAGAACAGATTTGGCTTACCAAGTTGCATGAACGCATCTTTATTTTGCCATTCTGGTTGAGCAATGATACCGACACGAAAACCTTGTGCTTCTAGCAGGCGGCCAATGATAGCCATACCAAAGCTTGGGTGATCCACATAAGCGTCACCGGTTACAATGATAATGTCACAGCTATCCCATCCTAGGGCATCCATTTCTTTGCGACTGGTCGGCAAGAAAGGTGCCGTACCAAAACACTCTGCCCAGTATTTTTTGTACTCATGAATAGGAGTGATGTTATTGGTCATATTTTGCTCTCTGTTCCAGGGAGCGCGAATTATAGCGATTTGATTATCAGGTATCTATAACAAACTCATCTATTCAAGCTTAGTTCATCGAGTTTTATTTGGTTTGTAAAAATATCAATGCTCTATCGGCGATTTTCTGTCTAATTTCACCTTGAAAGCCTCATGGTTATAGATCGGTTCATGAAAAATGTCGCAATCTTAATACAAAGCATAAGCAATGGTGTGTTTATATGGGGTAAAGCCTATAATCAAATTAGTGCATATTAAATGCAAAAGGCTGAGCTGCTCTGGAAATAGTTCTAAGTCGATAGGCTTATCGTTGACACAATCCATCTATAAAGAGGATCGGCAGGTCCCAACTGGAATGTCGCGAATTGACTGTGAATTTTGAGCCTTGGGCTAATTACAAAAAAAGGGGCTAGGGTATGAGTGAATCTACGACAACAGTGCATCCAAAAATGCAAACGACTTCCAGTCTAACTCCTGTTATAGAGTGGTCTTACGATATTGATACTCGCGAGTTCGAATGTGATCAGCAAGGAATGGCAAAGGCATTTGGGATAAGTACGTCAGTAACCAGCCTAAATAACTTGTTTGATCATATGCTGATGGGGCAACAAGAAACGCTAAAACAACGAATTCTAGAAGTGGAACTCTTTGGCGGACGGGGGCGGTTTTCTTGTTGCATGATGCTAAAAAACGTTAACTTAGTGCACGTTACTATTAGTTTTGAAAGGCTCAATAAGCGCATTATCCAAGGCACTATCATTCCACAATTAACAATCACTGGTTGCGAGGAGTTAGCGACAATCCTCGAAACGATTTTTGATTTGCCGAATGTGGGCGTTTTAGTTGCCGATGAAGATACGCGCATCTTAGGTTGTAACCGTGCCTTTGAGTTACAAATGGGCTATCAAAACCGAGATCTGGTTGGGCTTAAAACTCATATTTTCAGTACCTCTCACCATAGCCAAGCGTTTTATGATCAGTTGTGGCAGCAAATTAATGATGAAGGATGTTGGTGTGGTAACTTGCTGAGCAAAACAGCAAACGGTAGCAACCAAGCTCATCATCTTTGTATTTACCGACTTACGTTTCATTCTGGACGAATTCTTTATCTCGGGTTTTCTACGGATATTTCTGCTTCGTTGTAGTGGATGAAAAATCGTTGTGAACAACAGCATGATTGGGCTGCCTTTTTACCAACGAGGAAAGAATTTGAACTCCAATTAGCTACCTTAGCGAATGAAAGCAGAAATAAAGAACTCAACATTGTTATGACACTCAGACCCAAGTTTTCGGAGAGATACTTGCTTGAACAGCAATTAGGTTTTGCAGATTTTATTATGCGAAGTCGCTACACCAGTATTGCGGGGCAGTTATCTCGGGACGTGTTTGTCGTATGCTTGCAGACCCCTCATTGTCAATGGTTGAGCCCGGTTCGTTTGATCCAAATTGCCATGAAAGGATTCTTTAATGAGCTTAGAAATGAAATGGGCACAAAAATGCATGCCACTATCGTTAAAGGCCAAACTGGTGTGTCAATCCTTGGCTATGATACGAACCGACCAAGACAAGCGCTAGCACATGCAGCGCAAGCGATGTTGTCCTCTATTTCCGGTGAAGGCAGCTATTTCAACTTTTACGACAGTGAACTTCACTCTGAATTAGTGAAGCGCCAACATCTCGAGGCGTTTTTGGAGGCGCAAATAGAGAGTGGACTAGTGGACGTTTACTTTCAACCGATTATCGACGTTCAAACCGGAAGAGTGGTTAAGTTCGAGGCCCTCGCACGCTTCTATGATGAAAATGATGCGTATTGTACGCAGAAGATGATCGCTATTATTGAAGATCTAGAACTCATAGCGGCACTTGATGATGTGGTCTGCCAAGCTGCGTTGAAGCACTTTCCGCGCTTACAAGAAATTTATGGCGAGGAAGTGGGCGTGACCATCAATCGCTCCCTCAATACGAAATTGGATTCTCTTCAGATCCTTCAGCGGTCGCATGATTTGATTAAAGCCAGTGGTGTAGACCCTAAGCGAGTAACTATCGAGCTAACAGAAACCGCGTATTTTGAACAAGATGAGGAGCATACTCGAGCTCTAGAGGAAGTGCGGAAAGAGGGCATTGAGATCGCGATTGATGACTTCGGTACTGGGTATTCTTCTTTTTCTTATCTAGAAAAAGGGCAGTTTGATTTACTGAAAATAGACCGAAAATTCATCAAGAACATTCATAAAGGGAGCACCAGCTATAACATTGTGAAAATGGTCACCGAGCTTGCACAGCAAATGAATGTAAAAGTGGTTGCTGAAGGCGTGGAATCTAAGCAAGAACTTCAAGTATTGGCAGAAATCGGTGTCGATTACATGCAGGGCTTTCTATTTTCTGCTGCCGTGCCTGTCGATTTGATGGATAAAGCGGACAGTTATGAGCATCTGTTCTCTGACATCGCGATTGAGTCTAAGCAAAGTGATGTGTTGCAATCTGTGAGCCATGAACAAGTCAGGTCTATGGACCCTGGAGAACCGCTCTCCTTGGCAGTGGAGTACATGAATTTGAATCCAAGCTCGCCTTTAGTTGTTCTCAATGAAAATCGTTGTGTTGGGTTAATTACGAAAGAGACGGTGAATTTACACCTAACACCTTCGATGGGAACAGAGCGAGAAACTGAACGAGAAAGCCGAATTTGGAAACGTCCTGTTAATCAGATAATGAGCACCGAATTTGTGTTGGTTGATGAGGATTTACCTGTCTCTGTTATTCGAGAGTTGGTTAAAACCGGCATTCGTTTCCCTTGGGTATTGTGTAATACCAAAGAAGAGTACCGTGGAGTTTTAACGCAGGAAGACGCGTTGAAGTATCTTGCTTCTCTGTGAATAAAATTGTCTTACCGTTTTAGCTCATTTGGGGGCCGACTTTCGGTGGTTTGGCGATAGTTGATTTGATATTATCGCCCCCCCAAAATGACTTTTGAGCGTGCATTCAACATGATTCAACAATTGCTGGTTACTTTCCCTCCGATGCTATTTGGCGCACAAGCGCTACTGACTTTGCTTCTAATCAAGGGCGATATTTGTCCTGGTCAGCGAGGACGTCTTCATAAAATGTTGCCTGCAGTAGCTGTATTGTGGCTCGCTGTTGCGTCACTTCGCATTGAAGCATTTATGATCGTGTTTGCTATTTTCTACTTCTATTCTCAGGTTCAAACCAAGAAAACGCGTGAAAAAGGGCCACTATGGGCGATGCATTTAGCGAATGGTTTGGCCTTTGCGTATGTGAGTATTCAAGTATTTGAGCAATCAAGCTGGCCAGCATCGATAGCGATGGCGCTAATGATATTTTTCCTTGGGGCGTCATTTTCTCAATTGCTACTTACGATAGCTCGCAGCAGATTACAGGCATTTCACCGCATTTTACCAGTTACTGGCATTGTGTCTGGAATGCTATTAGTCATCGCAACGTTGTTTGCTTCTTACCAGTTAAATGAAGCCACACTAAACGCTGCGACACAGCCGATCTTGCTGTCTTTAGCTATGCTAATTTCTTCAATTATTGTGTGGTGTTGGCATATTTTTACGCATAAGAAACCAGAAAAGGTGCAACTGAGCGTTGCCTTGTTTCTAGCACTCGCGTCGATGACGAGCCTGCAAGGTTTATTCTCTCTCGCGGCTTAACCTCTATTCTAAAGACAAAGCTAGACGGCTTATATCCAAGTGCTTTCTTGGTGCTTGGGTATAAGGTGATCACGTTTTAGATCGCACTCACTTTAAATTCGCGTGATTACTACTACGCTTGTTTATATACCTTGTCGAAGAGGAGAGTCGCGATGGATTTAAGCAATGTAGGTAATCTGGACAGCACTATTTTGCTAGGTATCGTCAACGAAAAGCTACGTTTAGAGTGCGACAGTTTTGACGAGTTAGTATCAGTGTATGAGATGGATGTAGAGTCTGTAGTCGGCAAGCTTGATATGCTCGGTTATCAGTACGATCCATTGACTAACCAATTTAAAGCATATCAACGCTAAGCCTTTCATCACCCAAATCTTTTAAGCCACCTTGATTCCGTCAAGGTGGCTTTTACATTGTAGCCTCGCGGTTGCGAAAAAAGCTTGTAAGTAACGCTTCTCTTTCTCTGAGTGACGCGTTGCTGCAAACAAGCGACGCCATAAGCCTTGGCCGAAAGGTTTACTGGTAATAAGACCTTGGCGAGAAAATTCAGAAATCGCCCAATTGGGTAGTGCCGCCACCCCTAATCCAGCAGAGACCATCTGAACTAGCATGAGAGTATTGTCGGCTTGCTTCCATTTCGCAGGTTCTATTCCTGCTGGCTGAAGAAAGTGTTTTACGACGTCTAGCCTTTGTTTTTGAACCGGATAAGAGAGCATGGTTTGATCTGCGAGATCTTGCGGATCAATAATTTCTTTTTCCGCCAATGGGTGGTTGGTTGCGGTAATTAAACGCATTTCAAAGTCGAATAGAGGCTCGTAGTGGACTTCAGATCGAGGTTGGATATCGGAAGTAATAACGAGATCGAGTTCGCCTGCCAATAGAGCAGGGAGTGGTTCAAAGCCAAAACCAGAGGAAAAGTCCAATGTTACGCTAGGCCAAGCAAGTTGGTACTCCCTAAGTGCAGGCATTAGCCATTGGAAGCAAGAGTGACATTCAATGGCCATATGTAATCGGCCATTGACGTCTTCTTTCAAGCTCGCTAAATCATTTTCTGCTCTTGCGAGTTTCGGAAGGATATCTTCTGCAAGACGCAATAGGATTTCTCCCTCTGAAGTGAACTTCACCGGACGAGTCTTTCTCAGGAACAGTTGCCCTCCAATTCGCGCCTCCAAATCTTTGATCTGATGAGACAGTGCCGACTGAGTGAGATGTAAAGCGGTCGCTGTTGCCGTTAGAGAGCCAGTGTCTCGAAGCGAAGTGAGTGTCCGCAAATGTTTTAGCTCTATCATGAATTCCTTTCATCCTTTGTTGCTCGCTATGAACAGAATAGCAATCGTGTAAATAACTTAACGACAAAAAATGGATATGTAAACGTCTAGACGTCTATTTGTTGTGTTTATTTGCGAATCATGTCGCCTCATGATGAATTTTTTTAATAAACAAGTTGAATAAATGGACGTTGTTCAAACCGCAGATGAGAGCGATAGTTTAGCCATCCAGACATCTTTCATGACGAAAGATACTCTGACCCAAACAAATTAAACAAGATTGAAAAAGGAATAGGGACATGGCTACAACAACGCACGTACTAGGTTATCCACGCATCGGTGAAAAACGAGAATTAAAATTCGTTCAGGAAAAATACTGGCGCGGAGAAATTGATCAAGCAGAGCTTAAAAAGGTTGGAGCAGATCTGCGCGCTAAAAACTGGCAAACGCAAACAGATGCTGGCTTGAGTTTTACCACCGCTGGCGATTTTGCTTGGTACGATCATGTACTGACGACCACGTTGTTACTGGGTCACGTGCCAAAACGTCACGCAGACGGTTTCCCTGATTTGGATACGCTATTCAAAGTGGGTCGCGGTCAATCTCAAGCGGGTTGCGGCTGTGCGGGCGCTGCAGCATCGGATATGACTAAATGGTTCAACACAAACTACCACTACATCGTACCTGAATTTAGCAAGGACGATACATTTGAAGTGAGTTGGCCTCAACTGTTTGAAGAAGTCAACGAAGCAACCCAAGCTGGGCATAAAGTGAAGCCAGTTTTGCTTGGTCCAGTCAGTTATCTTTACTTAGGTAAAGAGGTAGAAGAAGGGTTCGATCGCCTGACGCTACTGCCACGATTGCTTACGGCTTACCAAGCTATTTTGGCAAAGCTCGCAAGTCAAGGTGTTGAGTGGGTTCAGATTGATGAGCCAATTTTGTCACTGGAGCTAGAAAGCAAATGGGCTGATGCGTTCAAGCTAGCGTACCAAGTGATTCGAAGCGATGTAAAAGTGCTGCTAACGACGTACTTTGACTCTATAAGCGATACGCTAGACAAAATTGTAAAGCTACCAGTGGATGGTTTACATATCGATTTATCTGCCGCGCCTCAGCAGCTTGACGACGTGGTTGCCAAACTACCGGAGGGGTGGGTGCTGTCTGCTGGCGTGGTCAACGGTCGTAACGTGTGGCGCTCGGATTTGAGTGCGCAACTTGAACGTCTACAGCCAGTAAAAGAAAAACTGGGCGACAACCTTTGGGTTGCGAGCTCATGCTCTTTGCTACATAGCCCGGTTGATCTGGAACAGGAAACAGAACTCAGTGAGGAAGTGAAAAGCTGGTTTGCGTTCGCAAAACAAAAAGTAACAGAAGTCGCCTTGCTTGGCCGCGCACTCGATGGTGATCAAGATGCGATTCTCGCTTGTGATACCTACAGCCAGCCAATCAAAGCACGTAAAACGGCAACGCATGTGAATAAGCCACAAGTTCAAGCACGTTTAAACAGTATTACTGCGTCACTTGCCGAGCGCAGCGCACCTTACGCGGAGCGTGCTGCGCATCAAGCTGAAGTATTGGGCTTGCCTCTGTTGCCAACCACGACAATCGGTTCTTTCCCTCAAACGGGTGAAATTCGTGTTCAGCGCAGTGCTTATCGTACAGGTCAATTATCTGAGTCTGAATATATCCAAGCACTTAAAGGACATATTGCTGACGCAGTAAAACGTCAAGAGGCGCTCGACCTAGATGTGCTTGTTCATGGTGAAGCAGAGCGTAACGACATGGTGGAATACTTCGCTGAGAACTTGGCGGGTTTTCAAACGACCAAATTTGGTTGGGTACAGAGTTATGGCTCTCGCTGTGTGAAACCTGCCATTGTAGTTGCTGACATTGAACGTGAAAAACCGATCACGGTTGAATGGTCGACGTACGCCCAGTCGCTAACCAGCAAACAGATGAAAGGCATGTTGACTGGACCAGTTACGATTTTGTGTTGGACGTTCCCACGTGAAGACATCACACGTCAAGAAATTGCGCAGCAACTTGCTTTGGCACTGCGTGATGAGGTGTCTGACCTGCAAGATGCAGGCATCAATATCATTCAAATTGATGAGCCAGCCATTCGAGAAGGTTTACCACTCAAAAAACGCGATCAAAAAGCGTACTTAGAATGGGCCGTAAATGCGTTTAAGGTCTCTGCGGCAAGTGCAAAACCAGAAACTCAGATTCACACTCATATGTGTTACAGCGAGTTCAATGAAATCATTGATTCGGTTGCGGCACTCGATGCGGACGTCATTACCATTGAAACATCTCGCTCGAATATGGAGTTGCTGAAAGCATTTGAAGAGTTCAATTACCCGAACGAAATTGGCCCTGGTGTTTATGACATTCACTCACCAAACATTCCTACGGAAGAATGGATTGAAGGTTTAATCAAGAAAGCGGCAGAAAAAATTCCGGCTCAACGTTTGTGGGTAAACCCAGATTGTGGTCTGAAAACACGAAACTGGAAGGAGACAGAAGCCGCATTGGCAAATCTGGTTTCAGCGGCGAAGAAGCTCCGTGCTGAGCTGGCGTAACACGTCGTTACAGCAAATAAAAACGGAGACTGTGGTCTCCGTTTTTCTATTCTTAATTGTTAACTTTCGTTTTCAGATTATCCAATAATAGCGAATCATCGTCTCATGCCGAAAGCAACAAAAATTACTGTAGCTACTTCACCTGAGTACAAGTCTGTGCTGAAACCAACTCATCTGCCATCAACTGACCGCGAGAATTACGTACCTTAATACGATACATCAAGCCCATATCAATTTGCTTGCGAACTTCTGGGTTGCTGCAGTAGGTATAGATACTGGTATTCAGTACTTGATTTAACGGCTTTGCACCGAGGGCGCCATCGTTATAAATCATCATCATCTCTACAACATTTTTGTTGGATGAGACACGCATTATTTGCAGTGGACCGTACTCTAAAGGGAGACCAGCTGACAAGACTCCTGCTCGGTTTGATGCCATAAGCTCAAGTTGGCGCTGCTTATCATCGGTTGATGAGCAGCCAGCCAGAGCACCAAATACCAAGAAAAGACACAGTAATTTTTTCATAAATTAAAACACTTTTTTGAACGGTTTCACGATTACATTATCGTAAACACCAGCCGCTACGTAAGGATCGGCTTCTGCCCACGCTTTAGCATCCTCTAGCGAGGCGAATTCAGCGATGACAGTTGAGCCCGTAAATCCAGCTTCACCAGGATTGTCAGAATCTATCGCAGGCATCGGACCAGCTGTAAGAAGGCGACCTTCGTCTTGTAGCTTTTGTAAGCGATCCAAGTGTTGTGGGCGAACGCTCATGCGTTTTTCCAACGAGTTCTCAACGTCCTGTGAAAAGATGACATACCACATAGCATAGTTCCTTAATTGGTAGGGTAAAGTGTTAATTTAACGCCTTTTTTGTGTCTCTCACAAGTGAACAACAGAAAATGTGAGATCCTTTCTAACTGTTAGCGTTGTAGGTTGACTAATTCTGAACCGGACGTGGTTTACCTTCACTGTCAATGGCTACGTAGTTGAAGGTCGCATCACAAACCATGAAGCGTTCGCCAACACCGTGAGCTTTGACGGGTTTGACCCATACTTCCAAATCGACACTCATGGATGTGCGGCCGATCTTAGTGCATTCGCCGTAGCAGCATACGACATCGCCCACACCAACAGGTTTTTTGAACGTAATGCTTGATACCGAAACGGTGACAACGCGACCACAAGAGATCTCTTTTGCCAGAATCGCGCCCGCTAAGTCGAGCTGAGACATTATCCAACCGCCAAAAATATCGCCATTGGCGTTTGTATCTGCAGGCATTGCAAGGGTACGAAGCAGCATTTGACCTTTCGGAGAGCTAATTTCTTGACTCATTGTGACATCCTAAATCTTAAAGGCGCTCAAACTAAGCGCCAACATAGTAAATACCTAGAACCAAAGGTCCTTAAAAAACCGCAGATACCGGACCAGAGAAAGTTGGTTTACAGCAGCAAGAATGGTCTGAAAACGGTACGTTGTTTGAGCGGTTTACTGATACATGGAGCAAAACAGCGACCCTAAGGTCGCTGTGAAGTCGCGGATTATAGCAAAACTGAGTTTTTAATCATCAGTGGACACATCGGATGAGTTATTTTTTTGTTCTTTTGGCATGTGTTTATAAATGTAAAAGCCAGTCGCAATCATGTAGGCAAATGTCGCGATCAACATTCCAAATACTTTGAAGTTAACCCAAACATCCAACGGCAATTCGTAAGCAATATAAATGTTTAGGCCAGCGAAGAATGAGAAGAAGCCAACCCAAGCCCAGTTAATCTTTGCCCAAACAGCGTCAGGTAACGTAATTTCCTTGCCTAGCATACCTTTGATGGCTGATTTTCCCAATGCGTGGCTCACTGCTAAGCCAATCGCCAGAATCGCGTAAATGATGGTGACTTTCCACTTTATAAAATTGTCGTCGTGGAAGAAAAGGGTCATGCCGCCGAAGATAGTGACGATAACAAATGTTATTAGCTGCATCTTTTCGACTTTCTTATACAGCGCATAGGTGACGACAAGCTGAATGGCTGTTGCTACGATCAGTGCACCTGTCGCCACGTAGATGTCGTACAGCTTGTATAAAGCGAAGAAAACGATGAGTGGTATAAAGTCTAGGATCTGCTTCATGATGGCAAAATCTACCTAATTGTTGAATTGAAGACAGTCTAACGGAATCTGACAAGATGTGAATACTGAGGAAGTTAAGGTAAGAATAGTAACGCTTAGTATATCGTACAGCCCGCAAGCTTCTTCCATGTCGAAACAGCATATGGAAGGAATAAAAATTGCCGCGATGAGGCGGCAATAAAGTTGAGAGTTTTAAACCTTAAGCCACACGTTGATATTGGGAAATAAGCGTTTTTACATCTTCTAAATAGCCTTCCCGTAGTAAGTTATCGACCGTTGCTTCTAGCTCTTCGAGAGACATCGTGAAGCAAGTGGATTTACCAGTCATCAGGCTCAGATATTGATGATACTCTTCTTCTGTATAGTGGCCTAAGCGATCAAGTAACAGTGTTTTGATTCCATGATGAATCAAGCCGTAGTATGTATGTCGATGAAGTAACATGGCGATCTCCTTATCAAGCTCATACGCTACTCATTTGCAGCCTGCTTGACCTTCTGGATAATTCGATTTACCCCAATAATGCACATCTAGTGCCAATTCTATATTTGCAGATTAAAAAGTGTTGGAAGGTGCAAAATTCTCGTTCTGTAACCATCTTTGGATGACGACTTGAAGTGCATTTAACGTGGTGGGCTTTTCGAGTCTGTCATCCATGAGTTTCGAAATTAGCTCCAACTCTCTAGCTCCAGACTCACCAGATAAGGCAATGATTGGAACGGAGGATGTGATTTGCTTAATCCGTTGGCTTGCGTCAAATCCATTCATTACCGGCATTTGGACATCCATAAGAACGAGATCAATCTTGTGAGAGTGGAATAGTTCTACCGCAGAGGCTCCATTATTTGCTTGTAAGCTGTTGACTCCCAGTCTTTTCAAATACATCTGTACCAAGGTGCGTTGCACCTCTTTGTCATCAACAATGAGCACTGTTGGTGCATCGTTACATATTTGTACGTGTTGAGCTGAATGATTTTCAGAATGTGATGGAGTTGCTTTCCAGCTATCAAAGTCCGGTGCTCTCAATATCTCTGGTTTTGGTGCGTTTGGTACGACTGGGAAATACAAGTAGAATTCTGTGAACTCGCTCAATTCAGACTGGCACTCTATTCGTCCTCCGAAGGAGCGCATAACACGTTGGCAATAGCCCAAACCTAAGCCACTGCCTCCGCTTTTTTGATACGAGAAAAAGTCATCAAATATCTTGTGTAAGATACTGCGATCTATACCTGGCCCACTATCTCGGAAGATCAGAATGTTTTCGTAAGCCCCCGTCTGGGTACGAATCTCAATTTGACTGTCGGGATAAGAATCAAAATAGTAGATAGCGTTACGAATCAAATTGAAAATGACAAAGTTAAACAGGGTCTCATTTAACTTCGCGACAAAATCGTGTGCCTGTGGCAGGTTAATTCTCTCTATTATTTGATCGTTTTCAAAACCATAACGGCTTACTGCTTGTTCGATGGCTTTATGTATGGAAGTGAGAGCTAAAGGCTCATGCTCTGGTGAACTGTCGCTAACTTCTCGTAAAATAATATCGATAAGTTGTCGACCGCGTTGTATAGCGGCTTCACCTTTATCAATTTCTCTTTTTAGCGTATCCAGTGAGGCGTTTGACTCTATATGCTGTTTTAAAGCTTCAAATTGTAATTGTACTTGAGCGAGAGGGTTACGCATTTCATGTGCAATGGAGTTAGCCAGCGCACGGCTTTGGCGTACCTTTCTATCGGCTTCAATGGTGCTCTGGATGCGAACTAATAACGTTTGCAGAGCTGAGATTTCTTCATTAGAAAACAGCTTATTATCTATTTTATGTGAAGAAATCAGCAAGTGAGTAACAGATTTTCCACGACCGAAGAGAGGCATAACGAGCGCAGTATTGCTTGAGCGCATACGCTCGTAGAGCTTTCTCATCGACCCTTTAGAAGAGGAGGCATAATCAATTTCTTCAGACAACTCATCAAGCACGAGAACTGACTTGCTTGACGGCAGGTACTCTTCGTAAAACGTTTCTGTGTAATTGCTAGTGACTAGCTGTAGCTTGTTGTTTGGTATGTTAAGTAACGATGCCAACTGACGCATAGCATCATCTATTGAGCGTTTAAACTCTTCCTCTAACCCAAGGATTTGCTGAACGGGAGTGTGTCGTTTCCCATAAATAAAATATGAAGCGAAACGACTGACTCGCTTAAAAAGCAAGTGCCAACTGATACCGATAAGCGCGCATAAAGGTACCGCAACAAGCCATTGGTTATCTTCAGAGATAGGAATAAATATCGCCCCTAGCGGCAGAACAAAAATGGCGCAGACTAAGAGCGCGCTTACCGTTAAGTACGTGAGATATTTAGCGCTGTAGAAGCGAGAGGTAAGTAGGGCATAGCCCACAAACAACATTTCGCTGATTGAAAGTGCTGGTGGTAACCAAGTTAGGGAGAAGTCGCCAAGGAAATACGTCATTCCAAGGTGTATCACTGCCGTAGATAACATGAATACCAAAATGCCAGCGATCATATAGTTGCTTTTTGCTAACGTGAGCTTGCTGCTGTTAGCGCGCATGGCAATCAAGTTAAGCAGCGTTAGTACCACGAAAGCTAGCAAACTAATGAAAAAATATGAGGTATGTGGGCCAAATTTAATGACGAACTGGCTTGGACCACTAATGGTGACATTTTCGACAGTAAGATTCGGTACTAAGTTGATGTACAGTGAATACGTTGCTAGTGCGATAAAGACGACTTTTTGCCAGGCTTTGACCGCTGTTTTTTTAACATCTGCGGTTAACTGGCAAGAAAAATAGAATGCAAACGCAAAGGCGAAAAAAGACGCTAAGTTCGCTAACTTAGCCATAAAAATGCCACCAACAGAGCCTAATTCTGGCAATAAATCGGTATGGAAATAGGCGTTGCTGCTTATCCAAACAATGATACAGCTGGAATAAGCGATGTAAGGCGTGTGATGCGAGCCTAAGATTGATTCACTCTTCTGTTTTAGGCGATAGCAGTAATACAGTAGCCAAGCGAATACTATTAGTACAGTCGCGTACAATGCCATTGCTTTTGGGTAAAAGAGACCGTGCAAATGAACATCAAGCATGCTCATTCACCTTTTTATCCATTCTTTTTGTTCGTACGCAATGTTTGTAGTCGCGAAATTGTATGTCTTGAAATGCTTCAACCATCATACCTAAATTCCAGAAACCGCGGTATGTCTTGGTACCGTCACCGTTAATGTCGCGGTATCCTGAGTGAAAGTAGGCACTTAAATCAATAGATTGATAGAAATTTAACATAAATACTTGCTCAATAATGGTAAAGCCGAGCTTATAGCCTGCTTTATAGAGCTCGCTCATCATAGTTTTTTGCGCCAGATACAAAAAATACAGCTTTTGTTGAATGTTGCCTCCCACCGTAAGACGCAGTACTTCGCAAACCGCTTCACTGTTCTTTACACGAGATTGAAACTGAGCATCAAACTCAATAAGAGTGTGCTCATGAGTTAGAGCACGACACTCCAAAATACCCAGTTGATTGAGAACACTGTACCCATGATTAGGAAAGCAAAACTGCCATTGTTCGCTACTAAACTGTGGTGAGTAACTGAGCCAGTTATTTCGTTGATGCCAGCTTTGCACTAAAGCAGAGGAGACCATGATTGGTGAAGATGACGATTTGAGCAAGAGGGCAAAGTGCTGCCCTTTTTGCGAGAGTGATAAAAGAGGCAAGATTTCAAACCATTGTTCAGTTTGGACGAAAAGCTCAAGATTACTCAGTGTGATCGCTTCGGAAATCGGCATTAACGCTGCATGATTTGGCAGCATTACCTCAAGATCGCAATCTGCGATATCTTCAATTAACACGCTAGTATAGCTGTGGTCGTCAAACGGAAGCGGAGTAGGAATCGCAGCTTCGTTTGAAGGATATTTTTGCTTGATTGCTTCGATCTCGCATTGACACCAGAAAACCATCCAATGCGGGTAACAATCTGCGGCAAGTTGTTCAAGTAAACGAATCTCTTTGGAGAAACCTGTCGGATACTGTTGCACTAAATCTCGATAATCCATTAACTCAAATAGTGCAGAAAGACTTTTTGATGCGTGTTTAGGAAAGAGAGATTTAAGCAGTTTTATTCGATACAGAGCAACCTGTTGAAAAAGAGCATCTCGTTTTTGTTTCGTTAGGGTAAGAATAACTGAGTCAACCAGGGCCTGCTGCTTTGATTCGATCGGCAAATTTATTTTGGTGAGATATTCCAAAGATTGCTCAAGACTCATGATATAACCTAGCTCTAACGTTTTGTTATATTTTGTAATGGTTTATATCATTTTGAAAAATTTATGCCATCGGTTTCTATTTGTATAGTTACGTAATGCAAGAAAAGACAAAAAAACCGCTCATTATGAGCGGTTTTTGGTCTATTCAAGAAAGGGTTAGGCTTCTTGCTTTTTAAGCTCAGCTTCTGCCGTTTCTTCTTCAATTAGCGCATCAACGATAACTGCACATGCAGCATCACCTGTGATGTTCAGTGCTGTACGAATCATATCGAAAATACGGTCAAGAGCGAATAGCAGCGGTAGACCTTCAATTGGAATGCCAGCGGCAAGAAGCACGGCAACCACTAGGAAAGAAGGGCCAGGAACACCCGCTTGACCAACCGCACCCAATGTAGACGTTACGATAATTGCAATGTAAGCGCCCATGCCTAGATCGATATCGAACAGTTGAGCAAAGAAGATAGCAACCAAGCCATAGTAAATCGCATTACCTGACATGTTGATCGTTGCGCCTAGAGGCAGAACAAATGATGCAGTTGAATTTTTTACGCCCAGCTCTTTTTCACAGGTGTCCATTGTAACAGGCAGTGTTGCCATAGAAGACGCTGTTGAAAGCGCAACTGCTTGCGGTTTCTTCATTGAAGACAGGAATTTCTTCGCAGATGTCTTCGTGAAAACATGCACCATTGCTGGGTAAACAACGAAACCGAAGATTAGGATGGCGGCAACGTAAACAACGAACAGTTTAAACACCACCATTAGTGCACCAAAACCGAACGTACCGACGGCTTCTGCCATCAGACCAAATACACCGATAGGTGCAATGATCATTACTTTGTTGATCATCCAAACCATTGCGTCAACGATGCAGTTAACACCATTGATGATTGGTTCACGACGCTCTTTTGCTTGCTTAGAAATCGCAATACCAAAGAACATACAGAAAACGAGGATCTGTAGGATGTTTGCTTCATTTAGTGATTGGAAAACGTTGGTTGGGATCATACCAGTGATGGTTGCCCAGAAAGTAGGTAGTTCACCTTTTGAAGCGTATTCTGCTGAGAACATGCCTTCAACGCCAGAGACGTCGATACCCATGCCTGGTTGGAATACTTCACCCATAAATAGTGCAAGCGCAACGGCTAGGGCGGATGTTAAACCAAAATAACCTAGAGTGACGATGCCAACTTTACCTGCTGACTGGCTGTTCCCAAGACCAGCGGCGCCAGAAATCAAGGCTACAGCGACCAAAGGAATAACCAACATTTTGATTAAGTTGATAAAGATAGCACCTAAAGGAGCGAACACTGTCGCATCATGACCCATCATGGCACCAACGGCTGTGCCCACGATCATGGCGATTACGACTTGTACGCCAATGTTGTTTAGCAAACTCTTTTCTTTTAACACTTCCATAACCTCTGTGCTAATAAAATGTAAAATCCTAAAATTACCCACTAACCATAAATGGATTTACGGATAATTATCTCGCCTTGCTTTTTACACTTATCGTTTACAATTGGCAATATGCAGCAAGGTATTATTGATGGATTAATCGATATTTTATTGACGAGCGATAAAGTTTTGTTCAATAGCAAACGTTTGCTATTGATTTTTCTTATAAGGGTCGCGCTTAGGATTGTTCAAGTTTATTTTTCTTTATTTGTTTTCTTTTTGTTAATTTTAACCGCTTTTGTATTTGCTATTGCAGTCAGAGTTTTTAGTGACTTGGGTTGATATTTATAACAATTCATCTCTTTCAAGCTCACACTTTTATTAATTTGCCTTCTGAAATGTTAATTGCTTTACATTCTTGGCTCTAATTGCGTTGTAAACATAATGTTAAATTGTAATGACTGGTGAGACTCAAATGCTGACGATCCAGTGTTAGAGATAACTTGCTTAGTTAATGCTCCTGAGCTGATTAGACGAGAAAGACAAGTAAGAGGTGAAGAGACTATGATGAATCTTGCTGCTGCGTTACAAAGAAATGCTGCGAGTAAACCAGATAAAACGGCGTTGATATGTGGCACTGAAAAGATAAATTATGCGCAGTTTGATGCGATCGCCGGCAAGATCGCAGCGTCTTTAATCAATAAAGGCGTAAAGCCAGGTGACCGCGTTGCGATTTCATGCCCAAACATTCCTTTTTTCGCGTTTGTTTATTATGCAATACAAAAAGCTGGCGCGGTTGCAGTCCCATTAAATGTGCTTTTGAAAGCGCGAGAAATTAAGTATCACTTAGAAGATTCAAAAGCGAAGTTTTATTTCTGCTTTGAAGGGACGAAAGAACTGCCAATGGCAAAAGAGGGTGTCAAAGCCTTTGAACAAGTCGATACATGCGAAGGCATAGTCGTATTGACTCAATCTCAAGATGAAAGCTATTGGAATGGTGTAATAACTCTCAATGCGTTTATAGCCGATGTCCAACCGTTGCCGGATTATATACCGCGTAATGCGGATGATACATGTGTGATTTTGTATACATCAGGGACGACAGGCTTACCAAAAGGCGCTGAACTGACTCAGCAGAACATCATAATGAACGCTCTGGTGGCACAAAACATTATGGGCAGCCAGGCCGATGATATTCACTTAGTAACTTTGCCTTTATTTCATACATTTGGTCAAACCGTCCACTTAAATGCTAGTGTTTTGGGCGGGGCAACATTGGTGTTAGTGCCTAGGTTTGAGCCTAAACATGTTCTTGAGCTGGTGGAAAAACATAGGGTGACGATATTTGCTGGTGTGCCAACGATGTACATCGGTCTGCTTCATGTGCAGCATCAATTTGATACCTCGTCATTGCGTGTTGCAGTAAGCGGTGGTGCGCCATTACCAACCGAAATCTTTCGAACCTTTGAAGAAACATTTAATGTGCCGATCTTAGAAGGATACGGGTTGTCGGAGACAAGTCCTATTGCATGTTTTAATCATTTAGATCAGGAGCGAATACCAGGCTCGGTAGGTCAACCGGTTCAAGGCGTCGAAGTAAGAGTTATCGACATTGAAGGCAATGCACTACCGATAGGCGAAGAAGGTGAGATTGTTGTGCGTGGTCATAATGTTATGAAGGGATATCTTGACCGCCCAGAAGTTACTGAATCTGCGCTACAAAATGGTTGGTTCCATACTGGTGATGTGGGCCGCTTTGACAGTTCAGGTAATTTATTTATTGTCGATAGAATGAAAGATCTGATCATTCGAGGTGGATTTAATGTTTATCCCAGAGAAATTGAAGAAGTTTTCATGACTCATCCTGCCGTTTCAATGGTCGCGGTGATAGGGATTCCAAATGAAGAGTATGGCGAAGAGATAAAAGCCTACGTTGTACTTAAACCAAAAGAATACATTGACGCCGATTCATTACAAAAGTGGGGTAAAGAGCAATTAGCCTCGTTTAAATATCCTCGTTATGTCGAAATTCGTGAACACCTCCCGATGAGTGCGACAGGAAAGATTTTGAAACGTGAGTTGAAATCTGAATTGAATATAGCTTAGTCAATTCAATGGTTTTTGTGTCACAGCGCCACTTGCCTAAGTGCAAATGGTGTTGTGCTCTTGACCAATTAGATGCATAAGGTTTTTAGCTATCGTTAGACAATACTTAGCGTTTGTTGAATGGATCTATTGCTCGAGTTCTTTAAAGTATTCTTCTAAGCGTTTCGGATTGGTAATGGTTACTGAGCCATAGTTTAGCTCTAGCATCCCAATACTTTCTAATCGTTTTAGTATCTTGTGTACGCTCTGACGAGTTAGCCCCATCATGTTAGCGATATGTTCTCTTGTTACCCTGACAACGCATGGTCGAGTATCGATCGCTTGATTAAGTTGGTATTCAGCAAGTAGCAGCAACCTTTTGGCGACTCGTTCTTCAATTCCTCTAATCGCGTCATCTTCGATAACAGAAATAGCAGACCACAAGCGGCGGCTAAGTAAGTCGAGTATAGTGGGGTAACTTTGAGGGTATTTGGCGAGTAATTGGCGAAATTTATCTCCAGGAAGCTCCATTACAGTCACGTCCGAATGCGCGGTCGCACCAAAAATACGAGGCATGCCGGGAGAAAAAACATTGTCTCCAAACCAGCCACCAGCTTCGAAAATCATCAGTGTGACTTCTTTGCCTTTTGAACTAATTGAGTTCACTCTCACTGCACCTTGAGCTATGACCATAAGAGAAGATTGAAGCGCACCTTTATTGCAAATCAGTGCTTTTTCGTCGAAGCAGCGAACCTTAGTCATTTGCGCTGCTTCACTAAGCCCTTTATCTGGCAGCCCTGATAGTACAGGACATTTGGCTAGCAGTGTTTTGACTTCTTCCATGTAGCAACCTTACTGCACATTGCTTTATTGAGTTAGTTAAGTTACCCAAGCTTAACACTCTTTGAGTGCTCTGCTTGAGATAGATTTGGAAAGTGCGGGCGTTGAACAAAAAATGACGTGGTATAAACGCGATAGTAAGAAAACGCCCACTAAACATAATGTTAAGCGGGCGTTGTTGTGTCATATCAAACTGAAATTATTTTTGAGTGGCAGCTTTCATTGCAGAAACGAATTCACCTAGCTTGTCGAGCATAATTTGTGGCTGCTCAACGTTCGCTTCAATGATTTTTACCACGGCTGAACCAGAAATTGCACCAGCGGCGCCAGATTCTAGTGCTTGTTTCACCTGTGCTGGCTCAGAGATACCAAAACCAAGTAGCGCTGGTGGTGCATCAAATTGGTTCAGTCTATCCAGCATATGACCTACAGGCATGTTTGCTTTGGTTTCTGCGCCAGTAACACCTGCACGAGAGAGTAGGTAAGTGTAGCCGCCACCTAACTCTGATACTTGCTTCAGTGTTTCATCACTTGCGGTTGGTGGTGCGATGAAGATTGGGTGAATACCAAACTTTTCTGCAGCAGCAACAAATTCGGCACTTTCATTAGTTGGCACATCTGCAATCAAAACAGAATCGATGCCTGCTTTTGCACAACGCTCATAGAAGTTCTCGATACCACGAGAGTAAACAAGGTTCGCGTACATCAGAAGGCCAATAGGTAGCTCTGGGTACTTAGCTCGGATCTTACCAATTTGTTCGAAGCAGATATCCGGTGTTGCGCCTGAATCTAGAGCACGAATGTTCGCACCTTGGATAGTCGGGCCATCCGCAAGAGGATCTGAAAATGGAATACCGAGTTCAAGGGCATCAGCACCAGACTCGACCAGTGTTTCCATGATTTTGTAAGACTGCTCGGCGTTTGGATCGCAAACCGTTACGAACGGTACAAATGCGCCTTGGTTCTTTTCGTTTAGGCGCGTAAACATCTTCTCATAACGGCTCATTAGATTGCTCCTTTTTCTTCTAAGATGGTGTGTACGGTGAAGATGTCTTTGTCACCACGACCTGATAGGTTAACGACTAATAATTGTTCTTTCTCTGGGTTCTCTCGAGCCATACGCAGTGCATGAGCCAGTGCGTGAGAAGATTCAAGAGCAGGGATGATGCCTTCATGGCGTGCAATCTCTTGGAATGCTTCTAGCGCTTCATCGTCTGTCACGTTGTCGTATTCAGCACGGCCAATTGCGTTTAGGTGTGCGTGTTGTGGGCCAACTGAAGGGAAATCAAGGCCAGCAGATACCGAGTAAGACTCTTCTACTTGACCGTTTGGATCTTGCATCAATGGCGCTTTCATACCGAAGAAGATGCCTGTTTTACCATGCTTAAGTGGTGCACCGTGCTGGTCAGTATCGATACCTTTACCTGCTGGCTCAACACCAATTAGGCGAACGCTTTCTTCTTCGATGAAGTCAGCAAACATGCCGATAGCGTTTGAACCACCGCCCACACATGCGATAACCGCATCAGGAAGACGACCTTCACGTGCCAAAATCTGATTCTTCGTTTCTTCACCAATCATGCGTTGGAAGTCACGCACGATGGTTGGGAATGGGTGAGGACCTGCCGCTGTACCTAATAGGTAGTGTGCATCTTCATAAGTTGCAGACCAGTCACGCAGCGCTTCGTTACATGCGTCTTTAAGTGTTGCTGAACCCGAGTGGACAGGAATAACTTCTGCGCCCATTAGCTTCATACGGAATACGTTCGGGCTTTGACGCTCAACGTCTTTTGCACCCATGTACACGCGACACTTAAGGCCAAGCAGTGCACATGCTAGTGCGGTTGCAACACCGTGTTGACCTGCGCCAGTTTCAGCGATGATTTCGTTTTTGCCCATGCGTTTCGCAAGTAGCGCTTGACCCAACACTTGGTTAGTCTTGTGGGCACCACCGTGAAGTAGGTCTTCACGTTTTAGGTACAGTTTGGTTTTCGTACCTTTGGTTAGGTTACGAGTTAGAGTCAAAGCCGTTGGACGGCCCGCATACTCTTGAAGAAGCGTCATGAATTCACTGCGGAATTCTGGATCTTCTTGCGCGTCGATAAACGCTTGCTCTAGTTGCTCCAGTGCTGGAACTAGAATTTGCGGAACGTACTGACCGCCGTATTCGCCAAAGTAGGCATTCAGTTTTGCCATCGTTATATTCCTTCTCGTATTTTTCGCTACGAATAGCTTTAAATTTTTTAGCTGATATCCAGCTTTAGTAGTTGCGAATAGCGGTGAATGCCGCGAGCAACTTCTGTGAATCTTTTTTGCCTGGTGCGCTTTCTACACCAGAGTTTAAATCTAATCCCAAGCAACCTAATGTCGCTGCTTGTTGAGCATTTTCTGGCGACAGTCCGCCCGCTAGCATAATTTGACTTGGGTCGCCGATCAGTGACCAGTCGAACACTTGACCAGTTCCGCCAGTTTGAGTGCCAACTTGCGCATCTAATAAATGGCGATCAATGTTTTCTGCAAGTAGTTCTGGCTTGGCATCAGTCACGCCGTAAGCTTTCCAAATTTCTACCGCTGCTGGCAGTTCGGCTTTGAGTTGGTTTACGTAAGCTTGGTCTTCTTGACCGTGCAGCTGCACTGCTTTTAAACCCAAAGAGGTCACGACAGAAGCAACAAAATCGATATCGTGATTTTGGAAAACGCCAACGTAATTCAGTGGAGCACCGCTCATGGTTAAGCGAGCACCTTCAAGGTCAACCGCACGCTTCGACTTCTCGACAAAAATCAGGCCACCAAATACTGCGCCAGATTGATACGCTTTTGCTGCGTCATCTGGATGCGTTAAGCCACACACTTTGTTTTCGCCTAACGTCACTTTACGTACTGCAAGTTCAAGGTTGTCTTCCGCCATCAGTGAACTACCAATCAAGAATCCGTCTGCGTATTCCGCTAACTCACGAACTTGTTGATGTGTATAAATGCCAGATTCTGAGATTACTGTTGCGTTAGGAGCCAGTTCACGAATGGTCGGTGCCAGTTCTTTAGTACGATTCAAATCAGTACTTAGGTCGCGAAGGTTACGGTTATTAATGCCGATAACGCGTGCGCCAAGCTTAACGGCACGATGAAGCTCTTCTTCGTTGCTGACTTCGGTCAGGATACCCATGTTCAGGCTGTGTGCTGCTTCCTCTAGCGCTTTGTACTCTTCGTCATTCAGGACAGAAAGCATCAGTAGCACGGCATCAGCACTGTAATGACGTGCTAGGTAAACTTGGTAGGTATCTACCATGAAGTCTTTGCACAGAACCGGTTGTTTGACTTGACCGCGCACTTGAGGAAGAAAGTCAAAGTTACCTTGGAAGTACTTCTCGTCTGTTAGGACTGAAATCGCATCTGCGTGGTTGTTGTAAACCGATGCGATGTAATCCAAGTCGAAATGATCACGAATCAAACCTTTAGAAGGAGATGCCTTCTTACATTCGGTGATGAATGCCGTCTTTTCGCCACTCAGAGCATCGTAGAAGCTGCGGTCCGATGGCAGCAAATCAGACTGAAATGTGCTTAGCGGTTGAGACACCTTACGGTCTGCGACCCACTGATATTTGTCGCGGACAATTTTCGCCAGTACTTCTGCCATTTCTGCTTCTTTCTTAGAAACGTGTTCAGACAGGTTGTCAGCTTGCTGAGTGTTGAAGTCAGTCATCTTCTTCAATTCCTTAAGCGTGTGCGGCAAGTTGTTGTACCAATTGGTACGCCTTGCCTGAATTCATTGCCTCAATCGCTTGTTGCGTGTTGGCTTTTAAATCTTCGAGGCCGAATAGACGCATTAGCAGGGCAACGTTCACCGCCACTGCGCCCAATTGTGCGTCTGTACCTTTACCCGTCAGAATATTGGTAATGATCGCTTTGTTTTCTTCAGGATCGCCACCTTTGATCGCTTCTAGCGGGTGCGCTTCTAGACCGAAGTCTGCAGGCGTTAGTTTGTATTCTGTGATCTTACCGTCTTTGATTTCCGCAACGGTTGTTTCACCGTGAATCGCCACTTCATCCAAACCACTGCCGTGTACTACAGCGGCGCGCTTCATACCCATTTGTAGCATGGTTTCTGCGATAGGACGAACCAGTTCTTCACTGTAAACGCCCATCAATTCGATGTTAGGACGAGCAGGGTTAATCAGTGGGCCAAGAATGTTAAAGATAGTGCGTGTTTTCATGGTTTGACGCACTGGCATCGCATGGCGCACACCACCGTGGTACTGAGGTGCAAATAGGAAAGCAACACCAATATCGTCTACCGCTTTGCGCGTATCTTCTGCGCTCATAGCTAGGTTGATACCAAATGAATCAAGAAGGTCAGACGAACCAGACTTGCTTGAAACGCTGCGGTTACCGTGTTTCGCTACTTTTAGCCCACATGCTGCAGCAACAAACGCCGCAGTGGTTGAAATGTTGATGGTGTTGTGACCGTCGCCACCAGTACCTACGATATCTGCGAAATCGTAATCTGGGCGAGGGAATGGGTTTGCGTTTGCCAGCAGTGCTTTCGCCGCGCCTGCAATTTCATCTGGTGTTTCGCCTTTGATTTTTAGTGCAGTCAGTGCTGACGCCATCAAAATTGGATCTAGTTCACCACGGATAATGATGTCGAATAGCTGTTGGCTTTCTTCCTGAGTAAGCGATTCTTGCTCGTACAGTTTGGTAATAATAGGGTTGATGATTGCTTCCATATTTCCTCTCCTAAATTTCTTATGTGCCAAGTGCTTTTTAAGCAGTGAGTGGGTTCGTTGAAGTTTGTTCTTCAAGTGCCCATTCAATGGCATTGGCCAACAGTGTCGCTCCGTAGGTCGTCATAATAGATTCCGGGTGGAACTGGAACCCGCAAACTTTATCTTCTTCATGTACAACAGACATTACCAAGTCATCCACTTCTGCTGTGATGGTTAGGCTCTCAGGAACCTTGGTCGCAACCAGCGAGTGGTAACGTGCAATTGCAAGTGGTGATGGTAGGTTTTGGTAAATCGCATGGTTTTGGTGCTCCATCATAGAGACCTTACCGTGAATGATTTCGCCTGCGCCAGCAACGGTGCCGCCGTATGCTTCAACAATCGCTTGGTGACCAAGACAAATGCCGATCATCGGCACTTTGCCCTTCATGCGTTGGATAAGCTCCGGCATTGAGCCTGCCTCTGACGGTGCGCCAGGACCTGGCGATAGCAGAACCACCGGGTTTTCAAGCTCGTTTATCGCTTGTTCAATGGTTTCTGCTGGAATGTTGTTTCGGTAAATCTTGACTGAGTGACCTAGCGAGCGGAATTGATCCACAAGGTTGTAGGTGAACGAGTCAAAGTTGTCGATAAAAATGATATTAGCCATCTCTGAACCCTATTCCTTATTGTGACTTATGCGCTGCTTGGATAGCAGAGATTACCGCTTGTGCTTTGCCGCGCGTTTCGTCTGCTTCCGCTTGCGGATCAGAGTCGAACACCACGCCTGCACCAGCTTGAACTTGAGCAATGCCGTTTTCTACGTAAGCTGAGCGAATGACGATACACGTGTCGAGTGTGCCTTCACCAGTTAGGTAACCAACCGCACCGCCGTAGCTACCGCGACGTGCGCCTTCCACATCGCGAATCAACTGCATTGCGCGAATCTTTGGTGCACCAGTGAGCGTGCCCATGTTCATACAAGCTTGGTATGCGTGCAGTGCGTCTAGGTCTTCACGCAGTTGACCAACCACGCGTGATACCAAGTGCATCACGTGGCTGTAACGGTCGACTTTTAGAAGGTCTGCTACGTGGCGAGTGCCAGCTTGAGCAATACGAGCGACGTCGTTACGTGCCAAGTCAACCAACATCATGTGTTCTGCGTTTTCTTTCATGTCGGTGCGTAGTTCAAGTTCGATGCGGCTATCTAGGTCGAAATCGATCTCTCCATTCGGGCGCTTACCGCGGCGACGTGTGCCTGCAATTGGGTAGATTTCAATTTGGTTGGTATCGGTTTCATACTTAAGCGCGCTTTCAGGTGATGCGCCAAACAGAGTGAACAGCTCATCTTGCATGTAGAACATGTAAGGGCTTGGGTTACTTTGTTTCAGTTCTTTGTAAGCCGCCAGTGGAGAAGGACAAGGTAGAGTGAATCTACGAGACGGTACAACTTGGAATACATCGCCTTTCACTACGAACTCTTTTAAGTCGCGAACGGTTTGGCAGAAGTCTGCATCAGACACGCTAGGTTCTACCGTTACATCTGTTATTTGCTCTGCGCTCGGCAACAGTTTTGGCGCTGCACACTGGGCGCTAATTTCTGCAATACGAGTCTCTAACGCTGTTTTCTCTGAACCATCAACAAACAACGTCGCTTGAAGCTGGCAAGATTCCGTTTGATGGTCGACAACAAGTAGTGTTTCCGCGACGTAGAAAACGTAATCTGGACACTGATTTGTTGCTTCGGCATTACCAAGCGGCTCAAAGTTTGCGACTAAGTCGTAGGCAAACAGACCACCAAGGAAAATTGCGTGTTTGTCTTGCTGTGAAATATCAAAACTATGCTGAACCAAACGCAGCGCATCGAAAGAAGAGGCTTCACGTAGGCGAGAGTCTTCATCTAACGTGTCGCATGGCTGGTTAAACTCCAAAGTTAGCGTTTCGCCATCGAACTTGCTCTCAACGTCACCACGGATGTTCTGGTTTAGGTGAGACAGTAGGTTTTTACCGTTATTGGTCAAGGCGTGCATGCTAACGGTATGGCCGAAGCAAACAATGCGAACCGCTGAATCTACGATCAGCAGGGATTTTAAATTTTGCTTTGAATCGATCTCAGCAGATTCCAGCAATAGGCTGTCAGTTTTGTTCTCACATAGTGTGTGGAACAAGCGAGTCGGGTCTTGAGTATAAGGGACGGAAGCCGTTAGCACTTCAAGCTGTCCAAGTTTCTTAATTTCAATGGCCTTGTTCACAAGACCTCCTTGTAGCTGTTTAAATCTTCCTGCCGTACATAGTCGCATAAAGCAAACGTTCTCCCAATCTAGAGTTGGCTATATTCGATTAATGTTTAGGCAGTTGAATGTGAAATGATCAACAAAACAAAAAAGCCCGCTTAAGTAGCGGGCTTTACAACGTTTGGTTCTATAAACTAGAAGTATACGTTTGCCCACCAAGAACTAGTCCAAGTGCGCCACCAAGCAAGATCTGATGAGTTTGCCTTATTAAGACAAACCGCAACTTTCGCTTTTTGGTTTTGGTTAAATTCTTGTAACATGGTGAACCTTAAATTACGTACTTTGTATTTATGTACTAGTTAACTAGTGCGAGAGTAAAAAGTCAACCCCAAAACGGCATTAAAACGATAAAAATATGAGAATTGATTTACATAGTCACACCACTGCATCGGACGGTCGGTTAGAACCTAAAGATTTAGTGGAAAGGGCGCTGAGTTTTGATATCGAGGTTTTGGCGATCACTGATCACGATACGGTTGACGGTTTGGCGTTAGCTAAGCAATACGTTCAAGATAATAATTTGCCGATAAAAATCATCAATGGCATTGAGATATCGACCGTCTGGCAAAACAAAGACATTCATATTGTCGGCCTGAATATTGATCCGGAAAATGAACAATTATCTGCCCTCATAGAACAGCAGAAGCAGCATCGCATAACACGATCTGAGTTAATTGCAGAGCGACTACAAAAAGCAACTCGAGTAGGTGTGCTTGAAGAGGTAAGGCAAATCGCCGGTGATGCTCCAGTGACAAGAGCGCATTTCGCGAAATGGTTGGTAGATAATGGTTACGCAAAAACCATGCAAATGGTGTTTAAAAAATACCTAACGCGTAATAACCCAGGTTATGTACCACCGAATTGGTGTTCGATGAAGGATGCGGTTGATGCTATCCATGCGGCTGGTGGAATGGCGGTATTAGCGCATCCTGGCAGATATAAGTTGACAGCGAAGTGGATTAAGCGTCTTCTAGCAGCGTTTGTCGAAGCAGGTGGTGATGCGATGGAAGTTGCACAGCCACAGCAAGCACAACAAGAAAGGCGCAACTTGGCTGATTATGCTATACAATACAAACTATTAGCCTCTCAAGGCAGTGATTTTCACTACCCATCACCGTGGATGGAGCTAGGAAGGAACCTATGGTTGCCTGCTGGCGTCGAACCAGTTTGGAAAGATTGGGGAATAGATCCTTCGTTGAATAATACTCAGTAATACGAAGTCGAGAACCCATAGAAATATAGAGCCGAGAGGCTCGATAATGAGGAATTACAATGAGCCAGTTTTTTTACGTTCACCCAGAAAACCCACAGGCTCGCTTGATTAATCAAGCAGTAGCAATCATTCGTAACGGCGGCGTTGTGGTTTACCCTACTGATTCAGGGTATGCACTTGGCTGTCAGTTGGAGAACAAACAGGCGCTGGAACGAATCTGTCAGATTCGTCGTCTGGATGATAAGCATAACTTTACTTTACTGTGTCGTGATTTGTCGGAGCTTTCTCTCTATGCGCGAGTGGATAACTCTGCATTCCGACTGCTGAAAAATAACACACCAGGTCCTTACACCTTCATCTTCAAAGGCACAAAAGAGGTGCCGCGTCGTTTGATGAATGCAAAACGTAAGACCATCGGTATCCGTGTTCCAGACAATCAAATTGCCTTGGACTTGTTGGAAGCATTAGGTGAGCCGATGATGTCTACGTCGTTGATTCTACCTGGCAGTGACGTAACAGAATCTGATCCAGAGGATATTCGAGATAAACTAGAACATGCGGTTGATGTGATTCTTAATGGCGGTTACCTAGGTGAACAACCTACGACTGTAATTGACTTTAGCGAAGGTGAACCTGTTGTAGTTCGTTTGGGATCTGGTGACCCTGCACCATTCGAATAGTAGACGCACATCATCGTCAAACAAAATAGGAGGCATCGCGCCTCCTATTTTAGTTGTCATATCGAATATCTCATTGAACTTAACTGATTGAGGTTAAGCGAAATCGAAAATGTCGATACCATTTTGTTCTGCATAGTTGATGTATGCAGAGCTCACACCGTTTAGTGTCACTTCAACATTGTATTCATCACTTGAGAATACTGCCCAGCCACACTCATTGTAAGATAAAGTCAGATCATCCGCTGAATCCAAGAACGTATCTCGAATGCCATCGTTATCAGTGTCTCGGCCCATATCAAAGACAAGTTTGTCATGGAAAATATTAAAATCGACAATGTCGGCTTTGACATCAATATCGTTGGAAGATACTGGCTGATCAGGTACACCAATAGCCAGGCGGTTTGTAAGCACGAAGGTGTCGTCTCCACAGCCACCGCTCAGTACTGATTCACCATCACCAACAACGAGGGTGTCGTTACCCCAGCCACCACTCAAGTAGTTGTTGCCTGAATAATCAAAAATTGTGTCGTCGCCACAGCCACCAAAGAGTTTGTCGTTTCCTAATCCTCCGGATAGGAAATCGTTTCCAAAGCCGCCAGAAACAAAGTCGTTACCTCGGCCACCAAGCAAGGTATCATCTCCCCAGCCACCGAAGACAATATCATTACCTCCGTATCCTACAAACTTATCATCACCACAGAAGCCGAAGAAAATATCGGTTGTTTCAGAGCCTTTTGTGCCTGTCATATCGTCATCTTGAGATGTCCCAAAAATCCAATTTAGGTCGAGATTTAGCATAGACATTGTTCTATTCCTTTTTGTCTGATTTATGCCAATCGCCGAGAGTGCAGAGCGAACCTAGAGAGTCAGAGTACACGATAGCATTAGTGTTATTTTTGATGTGAACTAATGACTTAAAGACAATTTTTGTCTTGTTACTCACGACCGTGCTTTGCTATGAGCGCTCATTGTCTGCGGTGATTGGTATTACTTAGCAGCAAACAGGGACGGCTTATTCTTCGTTGCTTTCTAGCAATACGAACAGTAAACACACCCCAAGTGGTTATTGTTGTAACCCTGACAATTTTATCAGGTACCGCGTGGTTAAAGTGGTTCAGGAAGACCGATATTAGTGGGATTCTCGTTGAGCAATGCCTGCATTAAGTAGTAAAAAAGTTGCAGAATAGGACAAATATTTCGGTCATTTTTGATGTGAATTTTGGTGTGGAGAATGGCGCCGATTTAGCTTACATTAACTAAGAAAGTTACGTATAATGTCCGACCGAAAAATCCCACTGAAATGGGTAAATAGCAAAATGCAGACCAATCCTGGTCTAGACGTCTGTGAAGACGACACATAGGTAGATAAATGAGCGAAAAGTTACAAAAAGTATTAGCACGTGCTGGTCACGGTTCTCGTCGTGAGATTGAATCGTTAATTAAATCTGGTCGCGTTAGCGTGAACGGTGTAGTCGCTAAGCTTGGTGAAAGACTTGAAGACGAGAGCAGCGTAGTTCGTATCGATGGTCACATTGTCTCTGCAAAGATTCAAGAAGAAGTGATTTGTCGTGTACTTGCGTACTACAAACCTGAGGGTGAACTGTGTACTCGTCACGATCCAGAAGGTCGTCGTACTGTTTTTGATCGTCTGCCAAAAATTCGTGGCTCTCGTTGGATTTCAGTTGGTCGTCTGGATGCGAACACTTCTGGTCTTCTACTTTTCACAACGGATGGTGAACTGGCGAACCGCTTAATGCACCCAAGCCGCCAAGTTGAACGTGAATACCTAGTACGTGTGTTCGGTGAAGTAACTGAACAGAAAGTTCGTAATCTAGTCAAAGGTGTTGAACTGGAAGACGGTTTAGCTCGCTTTGAAGATGTTGTTTACGCGGGTGGTGAAGGCATGAACCACACGTTTTACGTTGTTATCAACGAAGGTCGTAACCGCGAAGTTCGTCGACTATGGGAATCGCAAGAGTGTACCGTTAGTCGTCTGAAACGTGTTCGTTACGGCGACATCTTCTTAGACAAGAAACTGCCTCGTGGCGGTTGGATGGAGCTTGACCTGAAAGAAGTAAACTACTTGCGGGAGCTTGTAGAGCTTCGTCCAGAGAAAGAAACCATGCTTGATCTGAACAAAGACAACACGTCACGCAAACGTGAGCGTGCACGCAGCCAAAAAATTCGTCGCGCAGTTAAGCGCCATGAAGAGCGTGTTAACACGCCAAAAGGTCGCAGCAACAACCCTTCTCGTCGTAAGCCGAAGAAGACTGCTGGTGACCAAGGCGCACGCAACAAGCATCGTTAATCGATAGCAAAACATCAGAAAGGCTTGCCAATTCGGCAAGCCTTTTTCTTATCTGTTACATAACAAAAGGATCTAAAGCCTATATAGAGCAGGGTGCTTTGTATAAACAAATATCTCAGCTAGACGAAAACAACAGATAAAAAAATACCAGCACTAGGCTGGTATCTTTGTTCATGATGAAGAAACGTTAATCGCGTTTCCAAAGCATATGGCAGAACTTATGTTCAGGGTCTCGGCTGATTAGCATACGAGCAAATACGTCATCAAGAACGTCATTTTCCTCATTTACTAGGCCGATACGAACCTCTGCATATACTTCTTTGTCGATCTCGAAGCCAACATGTTCAACCCAGTCATCACCGGTTTCAACAAGTTCTGCGGCACCACGATCTTCAAATTGCGCAGTAAACAGAATCACGTCAGCAGGCTCTAGGTTATCTGGAGCCATCTCAAGGAAAATGTCGTACGCTGCGTCGATGACGTCGTCGTAAGAAATCAAATCAGACATGCTTATGCTCGGCTCATGTATTTACGTTCAGCTGTGTTAATGATAACTCGGTCACCAGTTGCAATGTACTCAGGAACCTGGATGACAAGACCTGAAGCGAAGCGTGCTGGTTTAGTACGAGCAGATGCAGAAGCACCTTTGATTGAAGGGTCAGTTTCTTCAATCACTAGCTCAACAGAAGATGGTAGTTCAATACCCACTGCAGCACCGTTAACAAGGATAATGTGGATACCTTGTGTATCTTCGTTGATGAACAGCATGTCGTCTTCAACTTCATTGTGCTTGAATGTGTATTGTGAGTAGTCTTCGTTATCCATGAAGATGTGCTCATCGCCGTCAGCGTATGAGTACACAACTGCACGTTTGTTCATTTCTACCGTTTCAACAACGTCATCAGACTTGTAACGCTCATCTACACGTGCGCCCGTGTTTAGATCTGTACAACGCATTTTGTAGATTTTAGCGCCGCCACGACCGCCAGGAGTCGTTACTTCGATGTCTTTAACTAGAAGAGTTTTACCATTAGACTCGATTGCGAAGCCTTTTTTGATTTCACTTGCCTTTGGCATTGTATATTCCTATTCATACTTATTAAGCAAAACTCGGTGATTATAGCGCTAAGTTAGCCGCCTAGCATTAAAATTCATTGCAGAAATTTGTTGTTACTCCCATGACTAAACACCTGAATGGACTTGATTCAGTGAGTCGGCTAAGAGAACATATAGTCCAACTTCTTGAACCATCTGAGAACACGTTTTAAGTCATGTCTCTGCCTGTTATCGATCCTAAACAACCATTTCAACCAGAGTTTGCGCCTTTAATTAGGGAAGTCACCGCTTGTCTCAAAGGTGGACTGGGGCAAAACTTACACAGCGTTTATGTATACGGTAGTGTTGCTCGTAAAACAGCGATCGCAGGAAGGTCGAACTTAGACCTGGTTGTCGTTACTCAATCATCCTTTGAGCACAATCGCGCGACTTTGCTCAACACAATTAAGTGGCGTGCGCAGCAGAGTTACTCTCAAGTTAATGGTGTATCGGTCCGTACAGCCTTAGTGAGCGAAGTGGCTAATTTAGATAGTATTTTTACTTGGGGCTTTATGCTTAAGCATTGCTGTGTCTGTGTTTACGGTGATGATCTAGCAGAATGCTTCGGTGATTACGTCCCAAGTTGGGAAATTGCTAAGCACTGGAATATGGATGTGGAAGATTGGATTACGGTGTATCGCAAAAAAATCGTACAAGCGAAGACGATAGAAGAGCAGGTGGCCGCCCAGCGCGTGATTGCAAAAAAGTTACTAAGAGCGTCATACTCTTTGGTGATGTATCGAGATAAACATTGGTTTGATGACCCTATACAATGTGGCAAGGTATTCTTAACTTATCATCCTGAAAAGCAGCTTGAGATCGAGCGGCTAGAAATTTTACTTTCTGGCCGGGGTATTCCCAAGCGTTCTGTTATCGGGCTAATTGATGCGTTTGGTGATTGGTTAGTCAAACAGTACCAGAAAACAGAGTTTCGTATCGGCTAAAACAACCCCATTTGTGGCGCTGAAAGCCTGTCAAAGTCCGTCCCAATGAAAGGGAGAATCGCATCCGCAACGGGTTTGAGTTGTTTATCAATGTAATGTTGATAATCAATCGGGCTATTGAGGTACTCATAAGGTTCAGGGCCGTTCACGGTAATAATGTATTCAATTCGCCCTTTGTTTTGATACTGTAATGGGCGGCCAAGCTTGGCATTTATCTCATCGGCTAAACGAGCTGCACGCACTTGTGGCGGGACGTTCTTCTGATACTCATGCAGTTTTCTTCGCAGTCGCTTTTGATACACCAACTGTTCATCAAATTCACCGTTGTTAGTTTTCTCAACCATCTCTCGGACATAGTCGCTTGGATCTTCACCATGGAAAATCATGCTATAGAGTGTATTTTGAAATTTCTGTGCTAACGAGGTCCAGTCAGTACGGGCACTTTCTAACCCTTTAAATACAATCCGTTCTTGCTCTCCTTCACCGATTAAACCCGCGTAGCGCTTTTTCGAGCCAGTTTCTGCGCCACGAATCGTTGGCATAAGGAATCTGCGATAATGGGTTTCATACTCGATTTCCAACATAGATGTTAGGTTGTACTCAGAACGCAGGTGTTCTTGCCACCAAGAGTTGATGTAATCAACTAATTGATTTCCAACAGCGTCAGCTTCTACTTGACTGTATGGTCGATTCAACGACACGAATGTGGAATCCGTATCGCCGTAAATCACTTGATATCCTTGCTCCTCAATCAGCACCTTAGTTTGCTTCATGATTTCATGTCCGCGCATGGTAATACTAGAAGCTAACCGAGTATCAAAGAAACGACATCCCGATGAGCCCAGTACGCCATAAAAGGAGTTCATGATGATTTTGATTGCCTGAGAAAAAGCTTTTTCATTGTTCTTCTTTGCCACATCACGTGCTGCCCAAAGCTTTTCAATCATTTCTGGTAAAAAGTGTTTCGTACGATGGAACTGCCCACCGCGAAAGCCAGGTACAGCCTGATTTTCTTCTTTTCCAATATCGAGCAATAACCCCTCAACTAAACCCATAGGATCAATCAAGAAAGAGCGAATAATCGATGGATATAGACTCTTAAAATCCAATACTAAAACAGAATCATATAGGTTAGGGATGGAGTCCATCACGTAACCGCCGGGGCTGGCAATCCAATTTTCAGGGTGTAGGTTCGGAGCAACGTAGCCTGCTCGGTGTATCTGAGGCATGTATAGGTTTGTGAATGCTGCAACCGAACCGCCGACACGATCCAGTTCGACACCAGTGAGACGAGAGCGCTCTATTGCAAAGTCGAGCAGGTGAGTGTGATTGAAAATCTTATTCACTAACACGCAGTCTTGTAAATTATATTTAGCCAGCGATGGTTTGTCGGAGCGGTACATACGATTGATCTCATCCATGCGGTCATGAACGTTGTGGATTTCTTTCCCTTCCCCTAAGAGTTCTTGAGATACAGACTCTAATGACCAAGACCGAAAGTGATAAGTCGCCGTTTTTAACGTATCGATACCGTCCATTACAACTCGCCCTGGAATGGAAATAAACCCTTGTTGGCTTTGAGATGAACTTCTGAAAAAGCTGGCTTGGTCTGCTCTACCAAGCATTAGCTTCATGTTGTGCCATTCTGCTCGTTTGTGTAGTAGACGAAAGTCAAAATCAATGACGTTCCAACCGACAATGACATCGGGGTCGAATTGTTTAAACCAAACGATGAGTGCTTCTAGAAGCGCTTTTTCATCCTTAACCCATTGTATCGGTGTCTCCGAAGGTTCTGGTTCTCCGATCATGATAACGCGGGAATCCATGACGCTGTCTAATCCGATTGAGTAAAGAATGCCTTTCTCAGAGCATTCTAGATCTAGCGAGACAACGTTTAACTTCGGCTCATATTGCCCCGAACGGCATTTTGCGCTCTGGACGCGTTGGTAGCCATTGGTGCGAGTCACATTGCCTGTAAACTCGATACTGCCTTTGATAAAACGCTCCATTAGGTAGCGATCGGCGAGGCGAATATCACTTTCATACGTAGTGATATCTTTTTGAGCGAATGTGTCTTTGAGTGCGAGAGCGTCTCTGGTTACATTGGTATAGCAGGCAGCAAGAGGCGTATGTTCAAACGTTTTGAGATCCAAAAGGCGGATGTCGACGAATATGTTTTTTTCTCGTGCGAGTGTCTTTGCTTGTTCTGAGTGTTTCTGAGCGATGAAAAATACTGGCTTCTCACCATTAATAAGTAACTGAGTAGGACCTGCTTCTGTCGAAAGCCACAACTCGATTTGAGTTTGACCTTTGATGTCTCGTGCCTGTCGAGTAAGCAGAAAGCCTTGTTGGATATTCAAATGTGAGAAACCTTAGAAAACTTGAAGAACGTTAGTTTAACACTAAGAACTGTAAAAATAACCAGTAAAGAAAGCGTCTCAAATTTTTGCTGGAATTAGTGATTACAAGTTAGTCTTTGGTGCAAGAGGGACAGTGTCATTTTAAGTTATAGCGTGTTTCTCTGGGCAATATGAAACCTAGTTACTTGATTTATTGTACTTAATGTTGTTAATTGTCTTTTCTTAGATTTCGGTTCTGCTCATCACGCTCTAAAATAATAGAGTGGTTTATGAATAAGTTCTTGCTAAAGTTTGCGTTTCAGCACATATTCATAGAAAGCAATTTTTTGTCGATTACGTTAGTATATAGGCAGTCATACTGATATCCACATTTAACAAATAATGGTTATGTGGGTGCAGAACCAATACAAAGTGTGGAGATACAAGTTTGATAAATGTTTTCCTTGTAGATGATCACGAGCTGGTTCGCACAGGGATACGACGTATTATTGAAGACGTCCGTGGAATGAACGTAGCAGGAGAAGCTGACAGCGGTGAAGATGCAGTAAAATGGTGTCGCAGTAATCATGCTGACGTCGTTTTAATGGACATGAACATGCCAGGAATTGGCGGCTTGGAAGCCACTAAAAAAATTCTTCGCGTGAATCCTGATGTGAAAATCATCGTACTTACCGTTCATACAGAAAACCCGTTTCCAACCAAGGTGATGCAGGCAGGTGCGTCTGGTTATTTAACCAAAGGTGCTGGCCCTGACGAAATGGTGAATGCGATTCGTGTAGTTAATAGTGGGCAGCGTTACATCTCGCCAGAGATTGCGCAGCAGATGGCATTGAGTCAATTTTCTCCAGCCTCTGAGAACCCTTTTAAAGACTTATCCGAACGTGAATTGCAGATCATGCTTATGATCACCAAAGGCCAAAAGGTAACGGATATTTCTGAGCAACTTAATTTAAGTCCAAAGACAGTCAACAGCTATCGCTACCGACTCTTTAGTAAATTGGACATTAATGGTGACGTTGAGTTAACTCACTTAGCGATTCGCCACGGAATGCTGGACACCGAGACCCTTTAGCGTGAATCCTCCTTTCGATTCGGCTTCCTTTCTCAAGACAGTAACTCATCAGCCCGGCGTTTACAGAATGTACAACGCCGAAGCTGTTGTAATCTACGTAGGTAAAGCCAAAGACCTTAAAAAGCGCCTTTCAAGCTACTTTCGAAAAAAAGTAGACAGTGAGAAAACTCGCGCGCTTGTCAGTAATATCGCCAAAATAGACGTCACGGTGACTCACACTGAGACAGAAGCGCTGATCCTAGAGCATAACTACATCAAGCAGTATTTGCCGAAATACAATGTGTTGCTGCGAGATGATAAGTCTTACCCTTATATCTTTATTAGCGGTCATAAGCACCCACGGCTTTCTATCCACCGTGGCGCCAAGAAGCGCAAAGGTGAATATTTTGGCCCCTACCCAGATTCTGGTGCAGTAAGAGAAACATTGCATTTGCTGCAAAAGATATTTCCTGTGCGCCAGTGTGAAGACACTGTCTATTCCAACCGAACGCGCCCATGTTTGATGTACCAAATTGGTCGTTGTGCAGGACCATGCGTTAATACCATCATTTCTGATGAAGAATATGCAGAGTTGGTTGGCTTTGTGCGCATGTTTTTGCAAGGCAAAGATCAGCAAGTACTCAAACAGTTGATTGAGAAAATGGAAGTTGCCAGTCAGCAATTGCGCTTTGAAGATGCCGCTAAATTTCGCGATCAAATCCAAGCGATTAGGCGTGTTCAAGAGCAGCAGTACGTCTCAGAAGACAGCATGGATGATATGGATGTACTCGGGTTTGCTCAGGAGAATGGTATCGCGTGTATCCATATCCTGATGATACGCCAAGGCAAAGTGCTTGGTAGCCGTAGCCATTTTCCGAAAATCCCACAAAATACAAGCCAGCAGGAAGTGTTCGATAGTTTTCTGACTCAATACTATTTGAGCCATAACGAAGCACGCACGATTCCTTCTCGTATTATTTTGAATCAAGAGTTGGCAGAAGATATCGCGCCAATACAGAAAGCGTTAAGTGAAGTTGCAGGTCGTAAGGTTCATTTCCATACCTCGCCAACTGGCTCTCGAGCAAGGTATCTCAAGCTTTCGAACACGAATGCACTAACGGCGATTACCACCAAAATCAATCACAAGATGACGATTAATCAGCGTTTTCATGCGCTTCGCGAAACATTGAAGTTGGAGTCTATAGCTCGAATGGAATGTTTTGATATCTCCCATACGATGGGGGAAAGCACGATTGCGTCATGTGTGGTGTTCAACAACGAAGGCCCCGTAAAGCAAGAGTATCGTCGCTACAACATTACTGGGATTACCGGTGGTGATGATTACGCAGCAATGGGACAAGCGTTGGAGCGCCGTTATTCGAAGCAATTGGACGTAGAGAAAATTCCCGACATCATCTTTATCGATGGCGGTAAAGGTCAGTTAAATCGTGCGCATGACATCATTTCGCAGTACTGGGGGGATTGGCCAAAGCGTCCTATCATGATTGGTATTGCAAAAGGCGTTACTCGCAAACCAGGTTTAGAAACGCTGATTACAGTCGATGGGGACGAGTTTCATTTACCAAGCGATGCTCCTGCGCTGCATCTTATCCAACATATTCGTGATGAAAGCCATAACCATGCTATAGCGGGGCACCGTGCTAAGCGAGGTAAAACCAGACGTACGAGTGCACTCGAAGGGATTGAGGGAATCGGCCCTAAACGACGTCAGGCGTTACTCAAGTACATGGGTGGGTTACAAGAACTTAAACGTGCAAGTGTCGAAGAAATCGCCAAAGTACCGGGAATAAGTCACTCTTTAGCAGAAATTATTTTCCAAGCATTGAAACAATAAGGAAAATCGCGCAACATTAAGCCGCAATGTGTAAGAGAATAATAAAATGCGTTTGAATATCCCGAACATTCTGTCTCTTCTTAGACTGTTCCTAATCCCTGTTTTTGTGGTTGTCTTTTATCTACCTTATTCATGGGCACCGTTTGCAGCAGCAATGGTGTTTTGGGTAGCGGGTTTTACTGACTGGCTTGACGGCATGTTGGCCCGTAAACTTGGCCAAACTTCTCGTTTTGGCGCGTTTATTGATCCTGTCGCTGATAAAGTGCTAGTGGCAACGGCATTGATTCTAATCACGGAACATTATCATTCAATTTGGGTGACCATTCCTGCGGTAACGATGATTGCGCGAGAAATCATTATCTCAGCATTGCGAGAATGGATGGCTGAAATCGGTAAGCGAGCAAGTGTTGCGGTATCTTGGGTTGGCAAAGTAAAAACTGTTTCGCAAATGTTCGCCTTATGGGTGTTGATATGGCGTTACGATGAATGGATGGTTTGGCTAGGCTTTGCGGCCTTGTATGTGGCAACTTTCTTGACATATTGGTCAATGATTCAATATTTGGCTGCTGCGAAAGACGATCTGTTGAATGAAGAGCACCATTAAATTCTGATGTTAGAAAGCAGGCTTAATAGCCTGCTTTTTTGTATCTAAGACAATCTACAGCATTTTTTGGCTTCTCTCGCTTTTCAATGCTTGCTAACGGCCATGTTTGCAATTTGTATCTGGGGCTTTTGCTTCGATAGAGTTCTATTTGTGATCTAAGTCTTGTTTTTGTCCTTGGAGAGTCTTAGAGAGGCGAGTCTTCTGATTATTAATACTTCAATGCACGCAACGCACGGCCAGCAGTGTAAGGCGTAGCCAAAGTTTTATGATAAACAAGTGTATTTAAGCGATTTTTAGTATTAAAACTAAGCAATCCATCGTCTTTCGCACAAATTCTAGTCAAACGATTTAAAAAAATAAAAATAGTGTTGACTCGATCGCTCGAATCCGTAGAATGCATCCCGTACCCAAGAGAGCACGGCTCAAAAGGGTTGTGAAAAAGCTTAGCTTTATTCACAAATGAGGCGCCTTGGCAGAGTGGCTATGCAGCGGATTGCAAATCCGTGGACCTCGGTTCGACTCCGGGAGGCGCCTCCATTATTCTTTTGAGAGCGAATGGCTTTCGAGAATAAATGCGACACTAGCTCAGTTGGTAGAGCGCAACCTTGCCAAGGTTGAGGTCACGAGTTCGAACCTCGTGTGTCGCTCCAAGTTTTATTGATATGGCATTAGCGGTATCAGATGGTGTTTTACTTTTCTGTAAAGGCATCACAAAGAATATTTGTGTGCCCTGGTGGTGGAATTGGTAGACACAAGGGATTTAAAATCCCTCGACGTTCGCGTTGTGCCGGTTCAAGTCCGGCCCGGGGCACCATCTCATATTAAATGCGACACTAGCTCAGTTGGTAGAGCGCAACCTTGCCAAGGTTGAGGTCACGAGTTCGAACCTCGTGTGTCGCTCCAGATTTAAGGCCTAACATGAAAATGTTAGGCCTTTTTCGTATTTTTTGAAAATCTCAAACTTCTTTTCTGTCACAGACTTCGTTAAGTAACGAACCCTTTGTCTCATTGACTCAAGTGATTGTTCATTCTGCCATTGCAAAGCATCTTAGCCATTCCTACTAGTCTATGTTTAAACCATCACTTGTGGAGAATAACCACTCTTGCTCCAGGCAAAGCTGTGACGAGAATGCTATCTTTTTAAATGTTCCGGATATAGAAAGGAATGTTTTACGATTAAGCAGCACAACCTTAAACCTCTGTTGGATGAGGTGATGATATCTCAAGAATATTTGTTTAAATAACAGCTGTTTGAGAGAAGCAGAAAAGCATAGCTCATGAATATGAACATGCGAGTTACGATGGGGTATGTTTTGTTGTGATTTACATCACTGTTACTAATATGAAAAATCGTTGCCAGAAGATTTTATTTTGTGATAAATTCGCGCGCAATCTCGGAGCGTAATTAACAACGTTTGATCTCTGGGGGATACGCGTAGTGACCATTCAAGCTGATTGTGACACTGCGTAGGGTAGGTATCGGCAAAGCCTTTTGTCGATAGACGGGATACTAATGCTGTAAACGCGGCATATTAATGGGAAACCCAACATTGAAACCTTTGAATAAACACACACTAATCAGCTTCATACTGCCGAAATGTCCTGTTTTACAAAACGGGTGCATTACAGAACCTTGATTAATCCCTTTTACATATAAAGTCGCGAGTATCGTGGCGGATGATCTGTATTTGTCATTTATGCACTGACAAATGCGGAGGGGTATTCACACCTCCTGTAATTTCATTCTAATGATTATTAATACAGGATACAGAATTATTATAATTCAAGGGATTATGTAGTATGAGCACTGCCTTTGAAGTCGATAGCAATATCGCAAACATTTTTTCGTCTCAGGTTCCTATCGTTGAGGGAATGTATGACTTAACGCCAGATCAAGTATTGATTGATCAGGCTGAGCATGAATCTGAAGTACGTTCTTATCCACGTCGTTTGCCGATCGCAATTAAACAAGCCTTTGGGTGCTTGGTTGAAGATACGCGTGGACAGATCTTTCTAGACTGCCTTGCTGGGGCAGGCACTCTAGCTTTGGGGTATAACCATCCTGAAATAAACCAAGCTCTGAAAGAGCAATTAGATTCAGGACTGCCATATCAGACGCTAGATATTGCAACATCAGTAAAAACGACGTTTATTCAATCTGTTAAGTCTTTTCTTCCTCAAGAGTTAAGCGAGAACAGCGTTATCCAATTTTGTGGCCCGTCTGGAGCTGATGCGGTTGAAGCTGCTATCAAGCTCGCGAAACAGACTACCGGTCGCAACACTATGTTTGCCTTCCGTGGCGCATACCATGGTATGACTAATGGTACGATGGGGATGATGGGTAACTTAGGCACGAAAGCTCGTCGAACTGGTTTGATGTCGGATGTGCACTTTATGCCTTTCCCATACAACCTGCGTTGTCCTTTTGGGCTTGGCGGTGATGAAGGTGCGAAAGCAAGTATTCGCTATATCGATCGTCTTTTAAACGATGATGAGTCAGGCATTATGAAGCCTGCCGCGATTATCGTGGAGCCAGTGCAAGGTGAGGGTGGTGTTGTTCCTGCGCCAGCATTCTGGCTACGAGAGTTACGTCGTATTTGTGATCAGCACGGTATCTTACTGATCTTCGATGAGATCCAGTGTGGTGTTGGTAAAACTGGCTACAATTTCGCGTTCGAAGAGTCGGGCATTGTTCCAGATATTCTGTGTTTATCAAAAGCAATTGGTGGTGGTTTACCAATGTCGCTATTGGTTATCAACAAGCAACATGATACATGGAAGCCGGGCGAGCACACAGGTACATTTCGTGGTAACCAGCTAGCCATGGTCTCTGGTGCGAAAGCATTAGAAATTATCCAGCGTGATAACCTTGTTGAGCATGCCAATATTGCGGGTCAGTACCTGCGCTACGGCCTTGAAAGTATTCAAAAGCGTGTGAACTGTATCGCAGAGGTTCGTGGCAAAGGTTTGATGCTAGGCGTGGAGATTAAAAATCCAAATGGTGAGCTCAACAAATTTGGTGAACCTCAAGCGGATAGTGAACTCACACTTTCTATTCAACGCGCAGCACTTGAGCGTGGCTTGATCGTTGAGAAAGGTGGACGCGAAGGCGCAGTAATTCGTTTCCTTCCTCCTCTTATCATCTCGTTTGAACAAATCGACTTTGCTTTACGTGTATTTGAAGACGCGATTTTAGCCGCTGGCGGTAGTCACATCGAAACTCAGCCACAAGATGAATGGAAGAAGCATTTCATCCACACTGGAGAGATGGGCAGCAATGAATTTGCTTCGGTGATGAATCACACTACTACGGCAATGAAGTCAGTGTTTGAACAAGTGACTGCACCGTATTCAGGTATGGATCCAAAAGCATTGGAAGCAGCGATTCACGACGTTGATCTTGATAATGGAAATGCACCTCTTAAATCCGTTATCGACGATGCTGCTGAGCTGGTCGCGAAAAACGCAATTTTTACTCAACATCCAGATTGTATTGCTCACCTACATACTCCACCGTTGATGCCAGCGATCGCGGCAGAGGCAATGATTGCGGCTTTGAACCAGTCGATGGACTCATGGGATCAAGCTTCATCAGCGACTTATGTTGAACAGAAAGTTGTGAACTGGCTATGCGATAAATATGAGTTAGGTGCAAAAGCGGACGGTATCTTCACGAGCGGCGGCACGCAAAGTAATCAAATGGGTTTGATGCTTGCGCGAGATTGGATTGCTGACAAACTCAGTGCACACTCAATTCAAAAGCTTGGCCTTCCTGAATACGCAGACAAGCTACGTATTGTATGTTCGAAAAAATCCCACTTCACGGTTCAAAAATCAGCGTCTTGGATGGGATTGGGTGAAAAAGCGGTCATGACCGTCGATGCTAATGCCGATGGAACGATGGATGTCACTAAGTTAGACGAAGTTCTCAATCAGGCTAAAGCAGAAGGTTTGATCCCATTTGCCATTGTTGGTACAGCGGGTACAACGGACCACGGTGCTATTGATGACTTAGACTTTATCGCCGATATTACAGCGAAACATGACATGTGGATGCACGTCGACGGTGCATACGGTGGAGCTCTGATTCTAAGTAGCCAAAAAGCGCGTCTGAAAGGTTGTGAGCGTGCACATTCCATCAGCGTAGACTTCCATAAGCTGTTTTACCAAACCATCAGTTGTGGTGCGCTATTGGTAAATGACAAGTCTAACTTTAAATTCCTGCTTCACCATGCAGACTATTTGAACCGCGAACACGACGAACTACCGAACTTGGTGGATAAGTCTATTGCGACAACTAAGCGTTTTGATGCGCTCAAAGTGTTTATGACGATGCAAAGCGTAGGGCCAAAAGCCCTAGGCGATATGTATGATCATTTGCTTGAACAGACGCTTGAAGTGGCGGACATGATTCGAGATAACAAACACTTTGAGTTGTTGGCTGAACCATCACTATCTACGGTTCTGTTCCGCGCGACACATGAATCAGCGGATCTTGATGAACTGAACAAAACGTTGCGCTTAGAAGCGTTAACACGCGGTATCGCGGTATTGGGTGAAACCATTGTCGACGATAAAACTGCATTGAAATTTACGATTTTGAACCCGTGTCTGACGACGGCGGACTTTGAATCTTTGCTCTCAAAAATCAATACGCTAGCGGCAGAGCTAGTTTAACAAAGGTAACGGAAAACTATGGCAATTCTACAGATTGGTGCAGGCGGCGTTGGCTGGGTAGTTGCACATAAAGCAGCACAAAACAACGACGTTCTGGGTGATATCACAATCGCATCACGTACCGTAGGTAAGTGTGAGAAAATCATCGAATCGATTCAGAAGAAAAACAATCTGAAAGATTCAACTAAGAAATTAGAAGCGCGAGCGGTAAACGCGGACGACGTAGATTCTTTAGTTGCTTTAATTAAAGAAGTACAACCTGACTTAGTGATCAACGCAGGTCCTCCTTGGGTGAACATGTCTATTATGGAAGCATGTTACCAAGCTAAAGTGTCATACCTTGATACATCTGTTGCGGTTGATTTGTGCTCTGAAGGCCAACAAGTACCTCAAGCTTACGATTGGCAGTGGGGTTACCGTGAGAAGTTTGAAGAAGCGGGCATTACAGGTATTCTTGGTGCTGGTTTCGATCCGGGCGTAGTATCGGTGTTTGCCGCATACGCAGTGAAGCATCTGTTCGATGAAATCGATACTATCGACGTAATGGATGTAAACGCAGGCGACCACGGTAAGAAGTTCGCAACTAACTTTGATCCAGAAACGAACATGCTTGAGATTCAAGGCGATTCGTTCTACTGGGAAAACGGCGAGTGGAAACAAGTACCTTGTCACTCACGTATGCTTGAGTTTGAATTCCCGAATTGTGGTTCACACAAAGTGTACTCAATGGCGCACGACGAAGTTCGATCTATGCAAGAGTTCATCCCGGCGAAACGCATCGAATTCTGGATGGGCTTTGGTGACCGTTACCTAAACTACTTCAATGTGATGCGCGACATCGGTCTACTCAGTCCAGATCCACTAACGCTTCACGACGGTACGGTTGTTCAACCTTTGCACGTGCTAAAAGCACTACTACCAGATCCAACATCTCTCGCACCAGGCTACACTGGCCTAACGTGTATCGGTACTTGGGTTCAAGGTAAGAAAGATGGCAAAGAGCGCAGTGTATTTATTTACAACAACGCTGATCACGAAGTCGCATACGAAGATGTTGAACACCAAGCTATCTCATACACCACTGGCGTACCTGCGATCACTGCTGCTTTGCAGTTCTTCCGTGGCAAATGGGCAGACAAAGGCGTGTTCAACATGGAGCAGCTAGATCCAGACCCATTCCTAGAAACCATGCCATCTATTGGTCTAGATTGGCATGTCCAAGAACTGGAGCCAGGACAACCTGTTATCCATAAATTGAAGTAAGAATTTAGCGACTCTTATTTGTACGTTTAAGCCGATGCACTTGCGTCGGCTTTGTTCGATTTTATAGTGTCTTTGCTAAGGCGAAGGGACGTAAGGTATCAAAATGCAACAAAACGAACTAAAAACGCCATACTTCATGATCAATGAAGACAAGCTGATTGAGAACCTAGAGAAAGCAAAACAGCTAAAAGACATCTCTGGTGTGAAGCTTGTATTAGCACTGAAGTGCTTCTCAACATGGGGTGTATTCGACATCATCAAGCCTTACCTAGACGGAACAACAAGTTCTGGCCCGTTTGAAGTGAAGCTTGGCTACGAAACGTTCGGTGGTGAGACACACGCATACAGTGTGGGTTACAGCGAAGATGACGTTCGCGATGTGGCGGACATCTGTGACAAGATGATCTTTAACTCTCAGTCACAGCTAGCGGCTTATCGTCATATTGTCGAAGGTAAAGCATCGATTGGCTTGCGCCTGAACCCAGGTGTGAGCTATGCAGGGCAAGACTTAGCAAACCCAGCGCGTCAATTCTCTCGTCTTGGTGTTCAGGCTGATCACATCAAACCGGAAATTTTTGATGGTATTGATGGCGTAATGTTCCACATGAACTGTGAGAACAAAGACGTAGATGCGTTTATCGGCTTACTCGATGCTATTTCAGCTCAGTTTGGCGAGTACCTAGATAAGCTGGACTGGGTAAGCATGGGCGGCGGCGTGTTCTTCACATGGCCGGGGTACGATATCGAGAAGTTGGGGTTAGCACTTAAAGCGTTCTCAGAGAAACACGGCGTACAAATGTATTTAGAGCCGGGTGAAGCGATAATTACTAAGACAACTGATCTCGTTGTAACAGTGGTTGATATTGTAGAGAACGTAAAGAAGACGGCGATTGTCGATTCAGCCACAGAAGCTCACCGCTTAGATACGTTGATCTACAATGAGCCAGCGTCAATTCTTGAAGCATCTGAAAATGGTGAACATGAGTATGTGATCGGCTCGTGTTCTTGTTTGGCTGGTGACCAGTTCTGCGTAGCGAACTTCGAACAGCCTCTAGAGATAGGACAGCGTCTACATATTCTAGATAGTGCCGGTTACACCATGGTGAAACTAAACTGGTTTAACGGTCTACGTATGCCGTCGGTTTACTGTGAACGCTCGAATGGTGACATTCAAAAACTGAATGAATTTGACTACTCTGATTTCAAACGTTCACTGTCTCAGTGGTCAGTGAAATAAAACGTATTGAGTATTAGAACGACAAAGAGCAGCTGAATTGCTGCTCTTTTTATTGGGGAAGCGTTAAAGGTATGCAGTTAGCTTTCTACAATTACACGAGTGTCTTCACTCAGAGATTCTAACTCATTGGCTATGTCTTCAATTTCTAGCTCGCTAGGTAGTTTTATCGCCATTTTAGCGCTGAATAAGCTAGAGCTTACCCCTCCGCCTCCAGCAATGAATACACGCTGACAATCCATATCTAAAATTGAGATACCTTGATTATCGAGAACGTGAGTAATTTCATTCACAATACCCGCTCTATCGTTGGCATCTAAACGAAGTTGGAAGATAGTGTCTTCACGATATGAATGAGGTTCAGAGTCGACGAACCTAACAACAAGAGTCTGACAAGAAGAGAACGCCTGTTTAACGATGTCGGCATTATCTCTTGGAAGCTCTACTTTGATGACACCTGCAACTTGGTCTTCGATAAAGTTTACTTTGCTGATCAGCCATTTCCCGCCGTTTTCGTGTGTGATTGCAGCGAGCTCTTTAATCGTGGCGGGTGACGCTTGTCCGACAAAATTAACAATAAATACGGTGTTCATAATGTCCCCTCCTGGAATCAAGGTTTGGACGCAGTACGAATAAACGTGCTACTTAAGTTATTGGAATAAATCCTTTTATTTAGTGTAGGTGCTAAGGGCGGGTAATGTTTGATGAAAGTCAATTTTTAACACTAATTCGTGATGCAAATAATTAAAACAATGTTCAGAGCACAAAAAAGCAGCCATCGTAAGGCTGCTTTTTACCGAGTATCTGTGCCGTCCTAAATAAGGTTGACACTTTCCACCCCCAAAATTGGAGAGTGTTATGAAATCAACAACTAAAAGAAC